>JAEMRG010000019.1 GCA_016463455.1 Rhodoferax sp. | reverse complement strand
CCTTAAAAGGGGGCTTGCTAGCCCCTTTTTTTTAGCAAAGAAACCGATTAATTTGTTTACGGAGTGAAGAAATGGTAGCAATTACTGCAAGCATGGTCGCCGAACTGCGCGGCAAAACAGATGCACCCATGATGGAATGCAAAAAAGCCCTGACCGAGGCCGACGGCGACATGGTCAAGGCCGAAGAATTATTGCGCGTGAAATTGGGTAGCAAAGCCGGTAAAGCCGCTGCCCGCGTCACTGCCGAGGGCGTGGTTGCGATTGCCAGCGATGCGGCTGGCAGCGCGATGATTGAGGTCAATTGCGAAACTGATTTCGTGACCAAGAATGACACCTTCCTGGCACTGGCCCATGGCGCGGCCCAGTTGGTGGCCCAGCACAATCCGGCAGACTTGGCCGCGTTGGGGGGCTTGCCCCTTAGCCTGGGCGGCTTTGGCCCGACCTTGGAAGATGTGCGCAAAGGGCTGATCGGAAAAATCGGCGAAAACATGACGTTCCGCCGCTTTAAAAGGTCGGCATCAGGTTCTCACGTAGCCTCCTACTTGCACGGCACGCGTATCGGCGTGTTGGTGCAATTCGATGGCGATGCGGTAGCCGCCAAGGATGTGGCAATGCACGTGGCCGCTATGAAGCCGGTGTCTTTGTCCAGTGCCGACGTGCCCGCTGAACTGGTGGAGCGCGAGCGTTCGGTCGCGGCAGCCAAAGCCGCCGAAGATGCAGCCGTGGCAACAGCAGCGGGTAAGCCTGTGCAGTCGGCCGAAATTGTGACTAAACGCATTGAAGGCGGTGTGCAGAAATACCTCAAAGAGGTGTCGCTGCTGAACCAGACCTTTGTGAAAAACGATAAGCAGACGGTGGAGCAAATGCTCAAAGGCTGCGCTACGACGGTTCATGGCTTTACGCTGTATGTGGTGGGCGAGGGCATCGAAAAGCGGGTCGATGATTTCGCCGCCGAAGTGGCCGCGCAGGTTGCGGCTGCCAAACAAGGCGCCTAAACTCCCCCAAGCCGCCATGCTCGCGTTGGATATTGATGCAATGGACGCATGGCGGCGTCAAAATACTTACTAACCTGCCGTACCCGGATGCTGATATGACCCAGATAAAGCCCGCCTACAGTCGAATTTTGTTGAAACTGTCCGGCGAGGCCTTGATGGGCGATGACCAGTTTGGCATCAACCGCGACACCATTGTGCGTATGGTGGATGAGATTGCTGAAGTCACCCGTCTAGGGGTTCAGCTTGCGGTGGTGATTGGCGGGGGTAATATTTTCCGTGGCGTGGCCGGTGGCTCCGTCGGTATGGACCGAGCAACTGCCGACTACATGGGCATGCTGGCGACCGTCATGAATGCCTTGGCGCTTGGCGACACCATGAATAAGGCTGGCTTGACGGCTCGGGTTATGTCGGCCATCGGCATTGAGCAAGTGGTCGAGCCCTACGTTCGGCCGAAAGCGCTGCAATATCTGGAAGAAGGCAAGGTGGTTATTTTTGCCGCCGGTACCGGCAACCCGTTTTTTACCACCGATACCGCCGCCGCCTTGCGGGGCGCCGAAATTGGAGCCCAAATTGTGCTCAAGGCCACCAAGGTGGACGGTGTGTATGACGCAGACCCGAAAAAAGTGCCTACCGCCAAGCGCTATGCCAGCCTGACTTTCGATAGCGCGATGCAACAAAATCTGGGCATCATGGATGCGGCGGCTTTTGCCCTGTGCCGTGATCAGAAATTACCGATCAAAGTTTTCTCAATTTTCAAGCACGGCGCGCTTAAGCGTGTGGTGATGGGTGAGGACGAAGGCACGCTGGTGCATGTTTGAATTTTTGGAGTGACGAGTATGACGATCGCAGACATCCGGGGCCACATGGAAGGCAAGATGGACCAGTCCATCGCTAATTTCAAAAATACCTTGACCAAAGTGCGCACCGGGCGCGCCAACCCGGCATTGCTGGACACGGTGCAGGTGGAGTACTACGGCTCCATGGTGCCCCTGAGCCAGGTGGCTAACCTCAATTTGATCGATGCCCGCACGATTGGTATTCAGCCCTGGGAAAAGGGTATGGGCGCCAAGATTGAAAAAGCGATTCGCGAGAGTGATCTGGGTTTGAACCCGGCTTCCATGGGCGACTTGATCCGCGTACCCATGCCAATGATGACCGAGGAGCGCCGCAAAGAGTTAACGAAGGTTGTCAGGAGCGAAGGCGAAAACGCCAAAATTGCCATACGCAATTTGCGCCGCGAAGCCAACGACGCAGTCAAAAAATTGGAAAAAGACAAAGAGGTTTCTGAAGACGACCAAAAGCGTTCCGAGGCAGACATCCAAAAATTGACCGATCGCTACATTGCCGACGTCGATAAGTTGGTTGCCGCCAAAGAGCAAGAGATCATGGCCGTATAGGCGCCATGATGATGGCCACCAACGCGCTGACCGGCCCAGACTCCAAAGCGCAAGCCCTGTGCGCCGCAGTGATGGGCGCTTCTTGCCACCACGCAAGCCCATGCTAAAGCAGCGCATCATTACCGCCGTGCTGCTACTGGCGGTTTTGATTCCATCGGTTTGGGCCGATGATCCCTTGGCCTTTGTGCTGTTGACCGCTTTGATGATGGGCGCGGCCGGCTGGGAATGGGCGCGCTTATGTGCCTGGTCTAGCGGGCCCGCACGCGCCAGTGGTCTGGGCTTTGCCTTGCTGTGTTTTGTTTTCTGGCGCGAAGGCGGCACCGCCCAGGCTTGGCCCTGGTTGTGGTGGGCCGTCGGTTCGGCTTGGGTCTTGTTGGCTGCAGGTCTTTTGCATGGTGGGGTAGATGCATGGCTGCGCGTGCCTGCAAGACTTCGCTGGGGCGCGGGCATGGTGGCCTTGTTTGCCGCCTGGGTGGCCCTGGTGCAAGCGCGCGCCATGGGCGTTAACTTTTTGCTTTCGGTGTTTGTGCTGGTCTGGGGCGCTGATGTCGCGGCGTATTTTTGCGGTCGCCTCTGGGGCGGACGCTGGATTACACGCAAACTGGCGGTGGCGATCAGTCCCGGCAAGACCTGGGAAGGCGCTTTAGGTGGCTTGGTACTGGTGATGCTTGTGGCATTTGCCTGGCGCCAAGGGGAGGCTGCCAGCCAATGGGGCGCTTTGAGCCTTTACGGGCGACTCTCCGAGGGCGGTCCTGTTTTTATGGTGGTATCGGTCGCGTTTTTAACCACTATGAGTGTGGCGGGGGATTTGCTGGAATCGCTGTTTAAGCGTGCAGCCGGTGTGAAAGACAGCAGCGGCTTGTTGCCAGGGCATGGCGGCGTACTCGACCGCGTCGACGCCTTGTTGCCCGTGCTGCCGCTGGCTATGTTGTTGTGTGTCCGCTAAGGGGGTATTGCACATGGAGGCAGCTATGCAGATCGTTAGTATTTTGGGCTCTACGGGCTCTATTGGTGTCAATACTTTAGATGTGATTGCGCGCCAAGCAGACCGCTACCGGGTTTTTGCCCTCAGCGCCCATAGCCGGGTTGACACCATGACTGCCCAATGCATGCAATTTAAGCCGCGCTATGCGGTGATGGTCAGCGAGCCGCATGCCCGCGAACTCAGGCGCGCACTGGCTGACCTGGGTTTGCCCACCGAAGTGCTGTCGGGCCCCCAAGCGCTGGAATGGGTGGCTGCGCACGATGAGGTCACTACCGTCATGGCCGCTATCGTGGGCGCTGCGGGCTTGGCTTCTTGCATTGCCGCCGCTTTGGCGGGCAAGCGTCTGCTTTTGGCCAACAAAGAGGCCTTGGTGGTGGGCGGCGCATTCTTTATGGACGCCGTCCAGCGCGGTGGGGCCACGCTCTTGCCGATTGACAGCGAGCACTCGGCCATTTTTCAGTCTTTGCCGGAAAACCCGCAGGCCTGGCCGTCGGTGATCGACAAAATTATTTTGACCGCTTCGGGCGGGCCGTTTCGTACGCGTGATCCGGCCACTTTGCGTCATGTCACCCCGCAGGAGGCCTGCGCCCACCCTAATTGGGTGATGGGCCGCAAGATTTCGGTGGATTCGGCCACCATGATGAACAAAGCGCTGGAGGTGATCGAGGCCAAGTTTTTGTTTGGCGTGGCTCCGAAAACGGTGGAGGTGATCATCCATCCGCAAAGCGTGATTCATTCCATGGTGCAATTTGTAGACCATTCGGTCGTAGCCCAGCTGGGGACGCCGGATATGCGCGGGCCGATTGCCTATGGTCTGGCGTGGCCGGGCCGCCATGTTTCGGGCGCCGGTGCCATCGACTTTGCTACCCTTTCGGCCTTGACCTTCGAAACCTTTTCCCATCCGGACCACCAGCAACGTTTCCCCGGATTGAAGCTGGCCTGGGAGGCGCTCGACGCGGTGCCCGGCACCACCGCAGTTCTCAACGCCGCCAATGAATTGGCCGTTGCGGCCTTTCTGGAGGGGCAAATCCGCTTTGACCAGATTCATGCTGTCAATCTGGAGACCTTGGCGCGTTTTATTCCTGCGGCCCCTGTTTCCCTGCAAGACCTTTTAGCCATCGACCAGGAGGCCCGCTCCCAAGCAAGTTGCCAGGTTTCCGCCCTGCGGGCCGCATCCTGAGGCCGTTATGATGCGGCTTGCCGTCATTTGCCGCTGAGGCCTATTTTGGGCTTTGCGCCGCACACTCGCACTTTCTTTCACTATGCACTACCCATTCGCGCACCTTTTCCGCACTTTCGCTATGCTGGTCTTTGCCTTGTCCGCCCAGGTGGCCATGGCGCTGACCCCTTTTGTAATTCAAGACATTCGCGTGGAAGGCTTGCAGCGGGTCGAAGCCGGCACCGTATTTGCCTCCCTGCCGGTGCGCGTGGGTGATAGCTACTCTGATGAGATGGCATCGACATCGATCAAGGCCTTGTACGCTTTGGGCCTGTTTAACGACGTGCGCATCCGCGTGGACGGCGCGGTGTTGATGGTGATCGTTGCCGAGCGACCCATTGTCGGTTCGGTCACCTTCACCGGCACCAAAGAGTTCGACAAAGAGGTGTTGGTCAAGGCGCTTAAAGACATCGGTCTGGCCGAGGGGCGCCCATTTGACAAGGCTCTGGCAGACAAAGCAGAGCAAGAGCTCAAGCGCCAGTACATCAACCGCAGCATGTATGCCGCCGAAATGGTGACCACCGTGACCCCCGTCGAAGGTAACCGCGTCAATCTGAGCTTTGCTGTCAGCGAAGGCGATACCGCCAAAATCAGGTTGATCAAAATCGTTGGCAACCAGACCTTCTCCGAAAGCACTTTGCTGGGCTTATTTGATTTGGATACCGGGGGCTGGCTGAGCTGGTACACCAAGTCCGATCGCTACGCGCGCCCCAAGCTCAATGCCGACATCGAGTCACTGCGTTCTTATTACCTGTCGCGTGGCTACCTAGAGTTCACGGTGGACTCGACCCAGGTCACCATCGCGCCCAACAAACAGGATATTGGTATCACCCTCAACATCACCGAAGGTGAGCGCTTCGTCGTATCCAAAGTCAGTTTGGCCGGTAATTTTCTGGAAAAAGAGGCGCAGTTCCAAGCCTTGGTGGCCATCAATGCCGGCGAACCGTATAACGTGAACGAAGTGGCGCAGACCACCAAAGCCTTTACTGATTTTTATGCCAACTTCGGCTATGCATTTGCGCAAGTGGAGGCGCAAACCAATATTGACCGCAGCACCAACCGGGTGGAGATCACACTCAAAGCGGACCCCTCGCGCCGGGTGTATGTACGGCGCATCAATATCGGAGGCAATGACACGACCCGCGACGAAGTAGTGCGCCGCGAGTTCCGCCAAATGGAGTCGGCTTGGTACGACGGTGAAAAAATCCGCGCCTCGCGCAACCGGGTGGACCGATTGGGCTACTTCAAAGAGGTTAGCCTGGATACCTTGGAAGTACCCGGCTTTCCCGACCAGGCCGATTTGCTCGTTACCGTGGTTGAAAAGCCTACGGGCAGCCTATCCTTGGGGGCTGGTTATTCGAGTGCGGATGGACTTGGCCTGAATTTTGGTTTCAAGCAGGACAATGCCTTTGGCTCCGGCAGCTCCATTGGTATCGAGGTCAATACCAGCAAGCTCAACACCACCTACGTGTTCAGCACCACCGATCCGTATTTCACCCAGGATGGCGTTTCTCGCAGCTTTGACCTCTATTACCGAACCACGCGACCCTATGCCGACGTCAATAGCTATGCTTTAAAGAACGTTGGAACTAGCCTGCGCTTCGGAGTTCCTTTCTCCGAAACCGACACGGTGTACTTTGGTGCTGGCTATGACCTGACGACGATCGAACCGGGTACCTTGCTTCCCCTGGCATTCCAGGATTTCGCGAACACCTTTGGATATACCTCCTCGGCGCTTCCTTTGACCATTGGCTGGGGTCGCGACACGCGGGACAGCGGCGTGACTCCCAGCAGCGGCCGTTTGCTCAAAGCGAATGCGGAATGGAGCGTAGCGGGGGATTTGACTTATCTGCGTGGCACCACGCAGGCGCAAGAATTTTTTGCGCTCAGCAAGCGGGTAACCCTGGCGTTCAATGGAGAGCTGTCAGTGGGTGTCCCCACCAATGGCCAGGTCTATCCTTTGTTTAAAAATTACTACTCAGGCGGCATCGGGTCCATTCGCGGCTTTGAACCTGGAAGTCTGACGACCGGTGCGCAGCGGGCACTGGGTGCGGTGGCCACGGGCGGAACCAAAAAGCTGACCATGAATGCTGAAATTTTGTCACCACTTCCCGGTGGGGGCACGGACCGCACCTTGCGCATGTATGCATTTTTAGATGCCGGTGGCCTGTATGGCCCGGATGAGGGCATCGCCCTAGGGGATTTACGCTCTTCCGTGGGCGTGGGCATTAGCTGGATATCGCCGGTAGGTCCGCTGCGCCTATCCTATGCCAAACCTATCTCCCAGTTCGAAGGCGATAAAATCCAGTATCTTCAATTCACAATTGGAACCACTTTCTGATGAAACTGCTTAATCAAATTTCTGTTTTTGCGCTTTGCGCCACTGGACTGCTGTCCTCGTCGTTTGCGCAGGAATCGCGCTTGGCGTATGTCAACACCCAACGCATCACTACCGAGTCGGCTATCGCCAAGGCTGCGCAGACTAAACTGGAGCAAGAGTTCTCCAAGCGCGGCAAGGAATTGGCCGATTTGCAGGCAGGTTTAAAAACCTTTGGCGAGAAGTTTGACCGCGATGCGCCGACCTTGACCGAATCGCAGCGGGTCGCCCGCCAAAAAGAAGGCGCTGACCTGAACCGCGATTTGCAACGCAAGCAGCGTGAATACCAGGAAGACCTCAACGGTCGGCGCAACGAAGAGTTGCAGCAAGTCCTGGAAAAAGCCAATAAAGCGGTACGCAAAATCGCCGATGACGAAAAATACGATTTGGTCGTGCAGGAAGTTGTGTATAGCAACGGGCGCCATGACATTACGGACAAAGTTCTCAAGCTGCTAAATACTTCGGGCACCAAGTAAGCTGGAACCCGCGACTTGCGTGCCTGACATCCGCCTGCACGACATCATCGCTGCACTCGGTGGCGAGTTGCACGGCGACGGCAACACGCTGATCGATGCGTTGGCGCCCCTTGATAGCGCGGGGCCGGGATCCCTCAGTTTTGTCAGCCATCCCAAGTACCGCCAAGGGCTGGCCAGCTCAAAAGCCGCTTGCCTTATCGTCCCGCCCGATTTGAAAGACATGGCCCTCGCGCGCGGGGCCTGTATTGTTTCTGAGGCGCCCTATCTCTATTTCGCGCGGCTCACCCAATGGTGGCGCAAGGCCTTGGATGCGCAGCGCGCACTAACTGGTTCGCAGGGTGGCATACACCCCAGTGCGGTGGTCGATGCTTTGGCCCAGGTGCATCCCAGTGCCACGGTAGGGCCTTTATGCGTCATCGAGCGGGGCGCTCGTATAGGCGCCCACACCCGTTTGCGTGCCAGAGTGACGGTAGGCGAAGATTGCACCATAGGCCAACGCTGCCTTTTGCATTCGGGCGTAGTCATCGGCGCCGATGGTTTTGGCTTTGCACCCGATGGCGAGCGCTGGGAAAAAATTGAGCAATTAGGTGCGGTGTCTATCGGCGACGATGTGGAAATTGGCGCCAATACCTGTGTGGATCGCGGTGCCTTGCTCGATACGGTGATCGAAGACGGCGTCAAGCTCGACAACCTGATACAAGTCGGGCACAACGTTCGCATCGGGCGCAACACCGCGATTGCCGGCTGCGCCGGCATCGCCGGCAGTGCCATCATCGGCCCGCAATGCACGATTGGCGGCGGCGCGATTGTCTTGGGGCATTTGGAAATCGCCGCCCATGTGCATATTTCTGCGGGCACGCTGGTCAGCAAGTCCATTCGCAAGCCTGGCCATTACACCGGCATTTTTCCGCTCGATGACAATGCCAATTGGGAGCGCAATGCTGCCTCGCTCAAACAACTGCACCGCTTGCGCGAGCGCATTAAACAACTCGAAAGTGACGCCAAAAAATGATGGACATCCACCAAATCCTCAAACAATTACCACACCGCTACCCTTTTTTGATGGTGGACCGGGTGTTGGAAATCGACAAAGGCAAGTCCATCAAGGCCTTGAAGAATGTCACCATCAACGAGCCCTTTTTCGAGGGGCATTTTCCGCACCGCCCGGTCATGCCCGGCGTCCTGATGCTCGAAGCGCTGGCCCAGGCCGCGGCCTTGCTGGCCTTTGATGCGCTGGATGCCTCGCCCAACGACCAATCGGTGTATTACTTTGCCGGTATTGACGCGGCGCGCTTTAAGCGCCCCGTCGAGCCAGGCGATCAGTTGGTGTTGGAGGTGGAATTGCTGCGTATGAAAGCCGGTATTTTCAAGTTCAAAACGCGCGCCAGCGTGGCTGGAGAGACGGCCGTGGAGGCTGAGCTGACCTGCGCCATGCGCAGCATCGCGCCTAAGGATTGATATGAGCGGCATTCATCCCACCGCCCTGATTGATGCGGGCGCTGAGCTTGATACGGGCGTGAGCGTTGGCCCCTACACGGTGATCGGCCCGCATGTCCGCATTGGCGCGGGCACGACTATCGGCGCCCATTGCGTTATCGAAGGCCACACCACCCTAGGGCGGGATAACCGGGTATTTCAGTTCAACTCGCTAGGTGCCGTCCCCCAGGACAAAAAATATGGCGGCGAGCCCTGTGAACTGGTCATCGGCGAGCGCAACACCATCCGCGAGTTTTGCACCTTCAATATCGGTTCGCCCGGGGATGTGGGTGTGACCCGCGTGGGCGACGACAACTGGATCATGGCCTATGTGCACCTGGCGCACGACTGCCAGGTCGGCAACCACACCATATTTGCCAACAACTCCCAACTGGCCGGCCATGTGCAGGTGGGCGATTGGGTGATATTGGGCGGCTTTACGGTGGTGCACCAATTTGTCCGTATCGGTGCGCACAGCATGACGGCCATGTGTTCGCTGCTGTTTGCCGATTTACCACCCTTTGTCATGTGCCAAGGTCAGCCGGCGGCTGCGCGCTCTATGAATTACGAAGGCTTGCGCAGGCGTGGTTTCTCGCCCGAGCGCATTGCAGGTGTCAAAGCCATGCACAAAGCCTTGTACCGCCAGGACCTGAGCCTGGAGGCGGCGCAGGCGCACATTGCAGCCATTAGCCAGACGCAAGCGCAATGCGAGCCGGACGTGCGCATGATGAACGACTTCCTGCAACAGACCAGTGCCCAACGCGGCATCGTTCGCTGAACGTGAGCCGCTCCAGCGCCGCGCTGAGCTCCCTGGCCATGGTGGCAGGCGAAGCCTCTGGCGACCTGCTGGCCGCCTTGCTATTACAGGCGGTGCATCAGCGCTGGGCCGGCGTACCTGCAGTTGGCATAGGCGGCCCGCGTATGGACGAGCAAGGCTTTGAGGCCTGGTGGCCGCACCACAAACTGGCGGTGCATGGACTGGGTTGGGATGTGCTGCTGCGCTACCGCGAAATTGTCGGCATCCGTAAGCAGTTATTCGCGCGCTTAGTCGACAACCCGCCGTCGCTTTTTATCGGCGTGGACGCGCCTGATTTCAACCTTGATTTAGAAGCGCAATTGCGCGCGCGTGGCGTTAAAACTCTGCACTTTGTCTGCCCCTCGGTTTGGGCCTGGCGGGCCGAACGCTTGCTCACGATGCGGCGCAGTGTGGACCATGTGCTGTGCCTTTTTCCCTTTGAGCCGGCCTTGCTGGCGCAGCATGGCATAGCCGCCACCTATGTGGGCCACCCGCTGGCGCAAGTGATCCCTATGCAAGTGGACCGCGCGGCCGCGCGCCAGCAGCTGGGCCTAGGGCCAGAGGATGATGTGCTGGCCTTGCTGCCGGGTAGCCGCCGCTCCGAAATCCGCTACCTGGCCCCAGTTTTTTTCCAGGCCGCAGCGCGTATTGCCAAAGCTCGGCCACATGTCAAATTCCTGTTGCCTGCAGTGCCTGGCCTGGAAGCTGTGATTAGCCAGATAGCCCGTGACAGCGCCATGGCTGAGCGGGTGCAGATCGTGTCCGGCCAATCGCATACGGTGTTAGCGGCCTGCGATGCCACCTTGATCGCCAGCGGTACCGCCACTTTGGAGGCCGCTTTGTTCAAGCGACCCATGGTGATTGCCTACCGCATGGGCGCCATGAGCTGGCATTGGATGCAGCGCAAGCGTCTGCAGCCCTGGGTCGGCTTGCCCAATATTTTGAGCGGGGAATTTGTGGTCCCTGAGTTCTTGCAAGACCAGGCGACGCCCAAGGCCCTGGCTGACGCAGCCTTGCATTGGCTCGACTGCAAAGCCTCCGACCCGTCCGTATTGCGAGGGCTTGAAATGCGCTTTGATGCTTTGCACGAGCGCCTTCGGCGCGACACCGGTACGTTAGCGGCCCAAGCCATAGACAATATGCTCCATGCCTAAGCTCATTGGCCCCGTTCAAACCGCCCTCCAATGGGGGGCCGGCGGCTTGGTGGCCGGCGTGGACGAAGCCGGTCGGGGGCCTTTGGCCGGACCGGTCATGGCTGCTGCCGTGATCCTCGATGAGCAGCGCCCCATTGCTTACCTGGCCGACTCCAAAACACTCACGCCCAAGCGGCGCGATTTTTTGTTTGATGAAATACGCGCCAAGGCATTGTGCTTTTCCGTGGCGCAGGCTTCGGTGGAAGAAATTGACCAGCTCAACATCCTGCAAGCCACCTTACTGGCGATGCGCCGCGCGGTGCAGGGCTTGCGCCTGCCGCCCAAATTGGTGTTGGTGGACGGCAACCGGCTTCCGGTTTTGGACATCCGCGCCGAAGCCATAGTCAAAGGCGACAGCAAAGTGGCGGCGATATCGGCGGCCTCGATTCTGGCCAAGGTCAGCCGCGATCGCTGGTGCGCCCAGTACCACCAGGAATTTCCGCAATACGGTTTTGGCGCACACAAAGGCTATCCAACGGCGGCGCATCTGGCGGCCTTGCGCGCCCACGGCCCCTGCCCAGAGCACCGCAAATCCTTTGGCCCAGTGGCCGCCTTGTTGGTGTGACTACGCCACAATTCATCAGCTCGCGCGATAACCCGCAGTTACGCGCCTTGCGCAAACTCGCGGGCGACAACACCGGCTACCGAAAATCTAAGCAAGTCTGGGTGGAGGGCGAACATTTGTGCAGCGCCGCTTTGTTGCGCAGCGTGCGGCCCGCCATGACCGTCATCGCCCAAAGCCTGTGGGCCGATGGCCAGTCGCCCTGGTCCGGCCTTGCGCCCGCCACCTTGGTTTTGCCCGATGCTTTGTTCAAGACGGTCAGCACGCTCGAATCGCCTGGCGCCGTGGGCTTTGTACTGGACTTAGCTGTTCCGAGCGCGCTGGACGCGGGGGCGCCCACCGTGGTGTTGGACCGGGTGCAGGACGCTGGTAACGTCGGATCTATTTTGCGCAGCGCCGCCGCCTTTGGCTTTACCCAGGTGATCGCCCTGCGCGAGACGGCCGCTCTGTGGTCGCCCAAGGTATTGCGCGCGGGTATGGGCGCACATTTTGGCTTGACCTTGTTGGAAGCCGTGGAGGTGGATGCGCTGGAAAGCTTGCGGGTTCCCCTGCTGGTCACCAGTTCGCATGCGGGCGACCTCATACAGGCTGCGCGCTTGCCATTTCCCTGCGCCTGGGTGCTGGGCCATGAAGGGCAGGGTGTGTCGCCGGCCCTGCTGGCGCGTGCCGCTCTGCAAGTGCGCATAGGCCAGCCTGGCGGGGAGGAGTCGCTCAACGTCGCTGCCGCCGCAGCCATTTGCCTGCACGCCAGCGCCGCAGGGGTAAGTGCTGACCCCAACCCTGTGTCCCGCCGCCCTTAGGCCGTAAAAAAGCCCTCGGTTACAATGGTGGGCTTTTTCGGAACCCAGCGGCTCCCAAGCGCTTCCAAAGCACCATCCCCTACCAATAACAGCTGCCAGAGGTCTTCTCTGGGCGCTTGGGCGCACCCGTAAACGACTCGGAGAAGCCCGTGCTTTTGTCTCTCAAGGGAAATACCCCCCCTGCCATTTTGGCGCTTGCTGATGGCACCGTATATACCGGCCAATCCATAGGCGCAGCCGGTTCCACCCTGGGTGAGGTGGTTTTCAATACCTCCATGACCGGTTACCAGGAAATCCTGACCGACCCCAGCTATTGCCAGCAAATCGTGACGCTGACCTATCCGCATATTGGAAACTACGGCACCAACGCAGAAGACGTGGAATCTGACCGCGTGCACGCGGCCGGCTTGGTCATCAAAGACCTGCCCCTGGTCGCTTCCAATTTCCGCAGCACAGCAGACCTGAGCCGCTATTTGCGCGACCATGGCACCGTGGCCATTGCCAACATCGATACCCGGGCACTGACGCGCCATTTACGCGAACACGGCGCGCAAAACGGCTGCATTCTTGCGCTAGAAGCCGGGCAAGCGGCCGACGAGAAGCGGATGGCGCAAGCCATCCAATCGGCCCGCAGCGCAGCTTCGATGGCAGGTTTGGACCTGGCCAAAGTGGTGAGCGCCAAAGAAGCCTACACCTGGTCGCAGGCCGAGTGGGCTTTGGGCACGGGCTACGCGCAAGCCGGTTCACCGCGCTTTCACGTAGTGGCCTACGACTTTGGCGTGAAGCGCAATATCTTGCGCATGCTGGCAGCGCGCGGCTGCAAATTGACGGTAGTGCCTGCGCAAACTTCCGCCCAAGTGGTGCAGGCCTTGCAGCCGGACGGTGTTTTTCTGAGCAACGGCCCCGGCGACCCGCAGCCCTGCGACTACGCGATTGCGGCCTGTGCCGCGTTGATTGAAGCAGGCCTGCCTACTTTTGGTATCTGTCTGGGCCACCAGATCATGGCGCTGGCCTCAGGGGCGACAACTTTTAAGATGAAGTTCGGGCACCACGGCGCCAACCACCCGGTCAAAGAGCTGTCCAGCGGGCGCGTCAGCATCACCAGCCAGAACCATGGCTTTGCCGTAGACCCGCACTCTCTGCCCGCAAATTTGCGAGCCACCCATATCAGCCTGTTTGACAACACCTTGCAAGGCCTGGAACGTACCGATAAACCGGCGTTTTGTTTCCAGGGGCACCCCGAGGCATCGCCCGGGCCGCATGACATTGCCTACCTGTTTGACCGTTTCATCCGGGAGATGGAGGCGCGCGTGTGAGCTTTTACGGCGTCACCGACTTGTGGACTTATGTGGTCGGCGCGGTCGGCATTATTTTGCTGCCCGGTCCAAATTCACTATTTATCTTGTCGGTTGCCACGGTGCGTGGTGTGCGGCCTGCTTACCGGGGCGCGTTGGGGGTATTTTTGGGCGACATCGTATTACTGGCGCTGGTCGGTCTGGGCGCGGCGGGTCTGATGCGCAGCTACCCCGAACTGTTCATGGTTGTGAAATATGCGGGCGCGGTCTACCTGGCCTGGGTCGGCATCCAACTGGTGCGTAGTGCGCTGGCCACTGCGCGGGATCCAGTCGATAAGCCCGAGGGCGAAGCGCAATTACCGGCCCACCTGGCCCATCCCTTTCGTCGGGCCTTGCTCATCAGTCTGCTCAACCCCAAGGCGATTTTGTTTTTATTGTCCTTTTTCTTGCAGTTCATCGATCCGGCCTACCCCGAGCCCTGGGTGCCCTTTCTGATTTTGAGTGCCATCGTGATGGCCTGTAGTGCAGTCTATTTGAGCTGCCTGATCTTTGCCGGTGCGCGACTGGCCGCAGTGTTTCGCCGCCGCCCAGGTCTTTCCGCCGGACTGTCCAGCGCCGTGGGGGCCTTGTTTGTGTGGTTTGGCGTGAAGCTGGCCGGTGCCAGTTTGGCCTGAGACGCGCCTAAAGTGTTAAGTGCGCGTAGACGGACGCGCGCTTGAGAGACGAATTTGAGAGAGTTTATTCATGCCAAAACGTAGCGATATCCAAAGCATCCTGATCATTGGAGCAGGTCCCATCATCATCGGTCAGGCCTGTGAGTTTGATTACTCCGGTGTGCAGGCCTGCAAGGCTTTGCGCGAGGAGGGCTACAAAGTCATCCTGATCAACAGCAATCCGGCCACCATCATGACCGACCCGGACACCGCCGATGTCACTTATATCGAGCCGATTACCTGGGAAACGGTAGAAAAAATTATCGCCAAAGAGCGTCCGGATGCGATATTGCCGACGATGGGCGGGCAAACCGCGCTCAATTGCGCTTTGGATTTGTGGCGCCAGGGTGTGCTGGAAAAATATGGGGTTGAACTGATAGGCGCCACGCCTGAGGCCATCGACAAAGCCGAAGACCGGCTGAAATTCAAAGACGCGATGACCAAAATCGGCCTGGGCTCGGCGCGCTCGGGCATCGCACACAGCATGGAAGAGGCCTGGACGGTACAAAAAACCTTGGGCTTTCCCACGGTCATCCGGCCCAGTTTCACGCTGGGCGGAACCGGTGGCGGCATCGCCTACAACGCCGAAGAGTTCGAGACCATTTGCAAGCGCGGCCTGGAAGCCTCGCCGACCAAAGAGTTGCTGATCGAAGAGTCCCTGCTCGGTTGGAAAGAATATGAAATGGAAGTGGTGCGCGACAAGGCGGACAACTGCATCATCGTGTGTTCGATTGAAAACCTGGACCCCATGGGTGTGCACACCGGCGACTCGATCACCGTCGCACCAGCCCAGACTTTGACGGACAAGGAGTACCAAATTTTGCGCAATGCCAGCCTGGCGGTGTTACGCGAAATTGGAGTGGATACTGGTGGCTCGAACGTGCAGTTCGCCATCAATCCAGACGACGGGCGCATGGTGGTCATTGAGATGAATCCGCGTGTCTCGCGCTCTTCGGCCCTGGCCTCCAAGGCCACCGGTTTTCCGATTGCCAAAGTGGCAGCCAAATTGGCCGTGGGCTATACCCTGGATGAATTGCGCAACGACATTACCGGGGGCGCCACGCCGGCCAGTTTCGAGCCCAGTATTGACTATGTGGTCACCAAGATTCCGCGCTTTGCATTTGAGAAAGTCCCCGCCGCCGACAGCCGCCTGACGACCCAGATGAAATCCGTGGGCGAGGAGATGGCCATGGG
>JAEMRG010000018.1 GCA_016463455.1 Rhodoferax sp. | reverse complement strand
CGGTGCCCTGCAAAAAATCATAGGCCGCAAAGTCACGCAAGACGCTGCCATCGGCGGCCAATATCTTGCCCGCAGGTCGTGCGATCAGGCCACGCTTTGCATCTTCAAAATCCTGCACCGAAGCCTGGGCAACAGTCTGCACAAAAGCTGCGTTTTCTTTTTGCGTGCTGGCACTGGCATCGCTGCTGACGCCGCCTATGCCCTGGTCTTTGCCGCAGGCCACCAGGCACATTGCCAGGCCAAACAGCCCGGCACGTTGACACACCATCCACATACGCATGCTCCTGGTTGGAATAAGCCGCCGCTGCATGCTGCGCGGAGCCAGATGGGGCATGGTAACCAAGCTTTGGGATGGCCTTAGTCGCTTAGGAGAAGCCGGTAAATGCGAGGAATTTTGATGACTTGCTTGTGCCAAGCTTTCTCAAGCCAGCAAAGCTACATTGCCGCCCGCAGCCGTGGTGTTGACCGTTACCGTGCGCTCGGCGCAAAAGCGGTATAGGTAGTGCGGACCGCCGGCTTTGGGGCCGGTGCCGCTCAGGCCTTCACCACCAAAGGCTTGCACGCCGACCACGGCGCCGATCATGTTGCGGTTGACATACACATTGCCGATATGCGCCGCCTGCGCCATGGCTTGGGCGCGGCTATCGATACGCGTTTGGATACCCAGCGTCAGGCCATAGCCAAGCTTATTGATCTGTTCGATGGTATCTAGCGGGTCCCCCTGCCAGCGCAGCACTTGCAGCACCGGCCCGAAAATTTCAGCATCCACTTCGGCGATGCTTTGCACCTCGTACGCATGCGGCGCAATGCGATTCGGCAGCGCGCAGCCGTCCTGCGCCAGGGCGGTTTGCCAGGCGGGACCAAACAGGCAGGTGTGGCGCGCATGCAAGCCTGCGATCTGCGCTTGCAAAGTGGCCGCTGCATCCGCGTCGATCACCGGTCCCAAGTCGGTCGCCAAATCGGCAGGGTCGCCCACCTGCAGTTGCTGCGCCGCGCCGTGCAGCATCTCCAGCACGGTGTCTGCGATATCGCGGTGCACGCACAAAAGCCGAAGCGCCGAACAACGTTGTCCGGCAGAGCGAAAGGCGCTGCTCAGTACCGCGTCCACCACTTGCTCGGGTAGCGCAGACGAGTCCACCACCATGGCATTGATGCCGCCGGTCTCGGCGATCAGCGGCACGATCGGGCCGGGCTTGGCCGCCAGCGCGCGTTGAATGATTTTGGCCACTTCGGTAGAGCCGGTGAACACCACGCCTGCCACGCCGGGCTGCGCCACCAGAGCTGCGCCCACCGTCTCGCCCGGCCCGTGCAGCAAGTGCAATGCGTCTTGCGCAATGCCTGCCGCGTGCATCAAACGCACCGCCTCTGCCGCGATCAGCGGCGTTTGCTCGGCGGGCTTGGCCAGCACGGTGTTGCCGGTGGCCAAGGCGGCGGCGATCTGCCCCACGCAAATAGCCAGTGGAAAATTCCAGGGGCTGATACACACCCACACACCGCGCCCGCACAGCTGCAAAGTGTTGGTCTCGCCGGTCACGCCGGGCTGCCAAGAAGCGCTATCGTTTTGCCTATCGGATGTGCCGGTTGCAGCGCTCGCGCCTGACCACGAATGACCGTGGGCCACGGGCATGCAAACCGGCTGCATGATGCGCTGCGCCTCCTGCGCGTAATAGCGCAAAAAGTCCACCGCTTCACGCACTTCGGACTGCGCGTCACCCCAGGTTTTGTGCGCCTCGCGCACGAGCAAAGCGCAGAGCGCTGGGCTGTGTTGCTCCAGGCTGTCAGCGGCGCGCTGCAAAGCCGCGCTGCGCTGCTCCACTGGCGTGCGCGACCAGCTTGTGAAGCTGCTCCTGGCGCGCTGCATCGCGCTCTGCACGTCCTGCATAGTCGCTTGCGCCAGCGCGCCAGGTACAGGCTGCGCCAGCGCTTGCAGATAGGGCGCGCGCATGGCGGGCACGGTGAAGTCCAGCCCTGCGCTATTGGCGCGTGCGCCTTCGCCGCTGCCAAAAAGATGTGGCGGCAGGGGCAAAGCGCTCAGG
Source organism: Rhodoferax sp. (assembly GCA_016463455.1). Lineage (GTDB taxonomy): Bacteria > Pseudomonadota > Gammaproteobacteria > Burkholderiales > Burkholderiaceae_C > Allorhodoferax. The sequence goes on along the minus strand of JAEMRG010000018.1, from coordinate 13,569 downwards.
GGCTCCAAGCGCAGCGGCGAAATCAACAAATCGCGCACGCTCAAAGTGCTATCGGCCAGCTGATGTACAAAAGACGAGTTAGCGCCGTTTTCCAGCAAGCGGCGCACCAGGTAAGCGAGCAGGTCTTTGTGCGCACCCACTGGCGCATACACGCGGCAGGCCATCAGCGGGTTTTTCAGCACCTCGCGGTAGACGCCCTCGCCCATGCCGTGCAGGCGCTGCAACTCAAAAGCGCCGCCGCTGCGCGCGCCCATTTGCATGATGGCCGCTATCGTGGCCGCGTTGTGCGTGGCAAATTGGGGGTAGATCACATCGGGCGCGTCCAGCAGCGCGCCAGCGCAAGCCAGGTATGAAATATCGGTGTGGTGTTTGTGCGTGAACACCGGGTAATGCGGCAGACCTAGTTCCTGGGCACGTTTGATTTCGGCGTCCCAGTACGCGCCTTTGACCAGGCGACACATCAGCCCCACACCATGCTGGCGCGCCATGGCCACCACGGTATGTACCAGCTCCAAAGCGCGGCTTTGGTAGGCCTGCAATGCCAGCCCCAGGCCACGCCACTGCGGCCAGTGCTGCGCCACACGCTGCAACAAAGCGTCAAACACTTCGAGCGACAACTCCAGGCGTTCCACCTCTTCGGCGTCAATCGTCAGATTGATGTCGGCGCGCGCCGCCTGCTCGCACAAGCTCCACACGCGTGGCAACAACTCGGCCATCACGCGCGCGCTTTGCCCGTCTTCGTAGCGTGGGTGCAGCGCACTCAGTTTGATGCTGATGCCATCGTTGCCTTGCGGCCCGCGTACTGGCACGGCGGCCTGCGCCAAGGCGGCTATCGCGTCGCTATAGCTTTGCCAATAGCGCAGCGCGTCCGCATCTGTGCGCGCGCCCTCGCCCAGCATGTCATACGAAAAACGCAGGCCTTGGCTTTGCGCCTGGCGGGCGCTCTCGGCGTGGCGCATGGCCTCGGCCATGCTTTGGCCCAGCACAAACTGGCGGCCCAGCAACTGCACCGCGCGCAACGTGGCGGCCACCACGGTGTGCGCGCCCAGGCGGCCCATCAAACCACTGCCGCCGGCCGCGCCTTGCGCATCGGGCAAAAAGTGTTTGGACATGGCAATCGCCGCCCGCGACAAGCGCGCCAGCACCTGGTCACCGGCCTGCGCAAAGTCGGCGCGGCCCAGTTGGTCAGCCGTCAGGGCGATGGCCGTGTCCATATCGGGCACCCGCAACAGTGCTTCGGCCAAGCGCATCAGCGCCAGGCCCTCGGCGCTGGAGATCGGGTACTCCTGCAGCAGACTTTCCATGGCCCAAAACGGCGCCGGGTGCTCGCGCACGGTTTGCACCCAAGGGGCAGCTACCTGCGCAGCAGCAGCCCAGTCCAGCTTGCCTTGCAGGCTGCGCAGGCGCTCTGCCACGATGTCGCCCTCGGGGCGGTAGGGCTGGGGAAGGCGTTGCTGCATCAACATGGGTGTGACTCCTTGCGCCTGGCGGCGTGTAGTTTGGTGTAAAGCGCTATATTCCCATTAGATAAGACGAATATTTATCTTTATTTTTACCTTTTCATAGCGAATAAATCATCGATGACCCTATCTGCCTCCAGTCTGGACCGTACCGACCTAAAAATTCTGCGTGCCTTGCAGGAAGACGGGCGCATTTCCAACCTCAAGCTGGCCGAGGCGGTAGCCTTGTCGCCCACCGCCGTACTGGCGCGGGTGCAGCGCCTGGGTAAAGAGGGTTTCATTCTTGGCTACCAGGCGCACCTGAACCCGGCCAAGCTGGGCGCCGGATTGATGGTTTTTGTGGAAGTGCTGCTAGACCACACCACGCCGCATGTGTTTGAAGCCTTCAAAGCCGCCGTGCAAGTGCGCCCCGAAATCATGGAATGCCATATGGTGGCCGGCGGCTTTGACTACCTGCTCAAAACCCGCATGGCCGACATGGCCGCCTACCGTGACTTCGCCGGCACCGTGCTGTGGCAACTACCTGGCGTGCGCGAAACCCGTACCTATGCGGTGATGGAAGAAGTGAAAAACAGCACGCATATTCCACTCAAGGGCTGATGGGCCGGTAGCCCCGGCGTGCGACCGGGTCAATTGCTGACGGCTGCATACGCCAGCGCAATCGCCGAGGCCAGGCGGGCGTTGTTCAGTACCAGGGCGATGTTGGCGCTCAGGCTGTCGCCGCCGGTAAGTTCGTTCACACGGGCCAGCAAAAACGGGGTGCTGGCTTTGCCGCTAATGCCTTGCGCGGCGGACTCTTGCAAGGCCTGGGCGATAGCGCGGTCTATGGTGCCCCGCTCCATGGCATGCGCTTGGGGAATAGGGTTGGCCACTACCATGCCGCCGGGCAGGCCCAGCGCCCATTGGGCGTGCATCGCTTGCGCAATAGCCTGCGCCGAGTCCAGCCGGTAGTCCACCTTAAAACCACTTTCGCGGGTAAAAAATGCGGGCAGTGCCTCCGTTTGGTAGCCCACTACGGGCACGCCTTGGGTCTCTAGATATTCCAGCGTCAGGCGCAAATCGAGTATGGACTTCGCGCCCGCGCAGACCACGGCGACCTGGGTTTGCGCCAGCTCTTGTAAGTCCGCCGAAATATCAAAACTCTGCTCGGCGCCCCGGTGTACGCCGCCTATGCCGCCGGTGGCAAACACGCGTATGCCCGCCAGCGCAGCGATACGCATGGTGGCGGCCACGGTGGTCGCACCATCGGCGCCTGCGGCCACTACAAAACCCATGTCGCGGCGGCTAACCTTGGTCACCGCATGGCCGGCGCGGCCCAGGCGCTCGATCTGCTTGGCGGACAAACCGGCTTGCAAACGCCCTTGCACGATAGCTACTGTGGCCGGCACCGCACCGTGGGCGCGCACCTCGGCCTCAACCATCAGCGCCGTCTCCACGTTCTGCGGAAAAGGCATGCCGTGCGAAATGATGGTGGACTCCAAAGCGACGACGGCCTGCCCTTGGGATAGGGCGTTTTGCACTTCGGGGGCAATGTCTAAATAAGGGTTCATGGGGTGGGGACAAGGACTTATCCGGCAAGCAGACGGCGCGACAGGAGAGATTGCATATCACGGCGGCCATCTACGATAAGGTAAATCAGCACCTGACGGTCCAGAACACGGTAAATCACGCGGTAAGGCTTGAAGCTCGTTTGCCGGTACTCCTTGATTCCCAAGGCTAGCAACTCCTTGGGATAAATGCCTCGCTCTGGGAAGTGCGACAAGTCTGACACAACGCGCCCCAAGCGGTCCAGCACGGAGTCGGCGTTGGCTAGGCAATCAAACTCAGCGATGTAGTCGTACAAGGCCTCCAAGTCTTGCTCGGCGCCTTGGGTAAGCAGGGCTGGGTAGTGGCTTGGTTTGCTGGCCATCAGGCCGTAGCGCGCTTGGCGCGCAGTCGGGTGAGCACCTGTGCCACCGGCTTAACCCGGCCGGCAGCCAAATCTTGGTTGCCTAGGGCTAGCACTTTAAGCAGCGCCAGCGTCTCCTGGGCTTGCTCATAGGAGGCTACATCTTGCAACACCGCCTTGGCCTCGCCATTTTGGGTAATGAGCAAAGGCTCGCGATTCGCAGTTAGCTGGGCCAGCACTTCAGCCGCGTTGGCCTTCAAGTAACTGATGGGTTTGACTTGGGTGGAAAAGTGCATGGTGATTTAACTCGGAATTGATAAGACTGAATGTAGTCTTAATTTGGTCTTATTGCAATATGAACTCGGAAAAGGAACGCGACAGCGCCTTTTGGTGGCCTTTAGCTCACGGCTTTAATGGCTCGCCTCACCGCCATCCGCTCAATCCAACCTAGCCATCTTTTCCGCGGCCCCAAGCTGCATCTCGTCCAAGGCCTGTATGCAGGACTTAAACGATGGACTCAATTGCGCTTCTTCCGATAAGCGCGCCAGATAGCCACGCGCAAGCGCATGTGCGGTGCGCCACTTCGCACGATCCACCGCACCGTGCAAGTGGGCTGCGGCCACGCTGTCACGCAGCACGCCGCCGCTGGTGGGGCTAAAGGCCATGGGCAGCATGTCATAAGTGGGGCTGAGGGCGTAGGGTGCTCCGCTGTCGCTGACAAAGGACAAGTTGCCGGCATGCATATCGGTGTTGCCAATCAGGGTGCCAAAGGCAAACAGCAGCGCTGCTCGGGCGTGGGCCTCTGGCGTGATGACACCAAGTTTGGCCAGCTGCGCGGTGATAACTGGCCAGGGCGCATTGGCATTGCCCACAAACTCGCCGTCTAAAGATGCCAGTGATATCAATGCGCGTCGGCCATGCAGGCCTACGCGGTCGAAGCGCTCCAGCTCTAAAAAGCGTTGCGTGCCCACATCCAGCAGCCGCGATTACGTCGGCCGATGCCGCTGGCGGGCGCTGGTGCTGGTCCGCATACACTCCCCCGTTGCTGTTTTTACCCCTGAAACCATGGTCCTTCAATCCTTCCAACCCAACAAAACGCAGTCGCTGCAAACCGCAGCCGCCGCGCTCACCTTTGCCCTGCTGGCCTGCCCACTGAGCGCACTGGCCGCGCCACAGCTGCAGTGCAGCTTTGACGTGAATTCCGAAACCCACCATAAGAACTTTGGCGTGGTGACCGACCCCTACACCACCGAAGCCGTCGCGATTGGCAACCGCTTCCGCTTCAAGGCCATCTTGCTGGCCGCAGGGCCGGATGCCACTGGCGCGTCAAGCCTGGAGAGCATTAATTTGTACGTGTACTACAACACCCGCCGCCAGCCCATGATCATGCAGCACACCCGCTTTTTGCAGCCCTTGGCGCAGACCGCACCCAAGCCCGATGCACTCACCGGCCGGGTATCTTTGTACTCGCCACTGCTGGGCAAAGAACTGCAATACCAATGCGCACTGGCCGAGGTGGCGCCATGATGGGCCGCACGTTTTTTGCCGTGCTGACTTCTGGCGCATTGCTGGTGATGCTTGCTGCGCCACCCGTGTGGGCGGCAGAGCCGGGCACCGTGCAAAGCACCGGCACACCGACCAAAACCAAAGCGCTCGCCCAGAAGCTGCACCAAGGCAAAGCGTCCCACCCAGCCAAGGCGCACAAGGACTCCACCGCGCGCAGGCCGGATACCCAAGGGCCACTGTCTTTGGTGGTCGTGGGCGACATCATGCTGGAAGACGGGCCCATGGACGCCATGCGTAAGGGGCAAGACCCGTTCGCAGGTTTTGCCAGTTTGTTTGCCGGGGCCGACATTCGCATCGGCAATCTGGAATGCGTGGTCGCAACTACCGGCAGCCCAGAGGACGACAAGCCCAATGTGTTTCGCGTGCATCCGCGCGCCTTGCAATACATCAAGCGCCACTTTGATGCGGTGGGCCTGGCCAACAACCATTCAGGCGACTTTGGGCCACAGGCTTTTGCGCAAATGCTGGGCTTGCTTAAGCACAACAAGATCGGCGTCTATGGCGGCGGCATGAACCTGAGCGAAGCGCACACGCCCTGGATCATTGAGCGCAAAGGTGTGCGCGTGGCTATTTTGGGCTATGACGAGTTTCAACCCCGCAGTTTTGAAGCCGACACCGACCGGCCCGGCGTGGCCTGGAGCGAGGATTCCCAGGTGCTGCGCGATATCCGCGCCGCCCGCACCGTACACAAGGCCGATGTGGTGATTCCGGTCATGCACTGGGGCTGGGAAGACCCCATCGCCAACGACCGCCAGCGCCAGTTAGCCCGGCTGATGATCGACGCCGGTGCGGACGCGGTGATCGGCGGCCACCCGCATCAATTGCAGGACACCGAACGCTACAAAGGCAAACCGATTTTTTACAGCCTGGGCAATTTTGTGTTCGACGGCTTCCCGCTACCGATCAACTACCTAGGCTGGGCCTTGCGCATGGAGCTGGACAAAACCGGCGTACAAAACATAAAAGTCCATGTCTCCCATATTGGCCCCACCGGCTTACCCAAGCCCGGCAAGGTGCTGGCGGACCCGACGCTCAAATAAGCGGCCAGTTCAGGCGGCAAACGGGTCCAGTACGTGCAGACCCATAGGGGCAAAGTCGCTGGTGTTACGCGTGACCAGTGTCATGCGATGTTCCAAAGCGCTGGCGGCGATCATGGCGTCGCGTTCGGGACGAGGGTCGGGGATATGGAGCGCGGCGCAAAGTGCGGCAGTGTTGCCAGTGAAGGGTAAGACGCGCCCTTCAAATGCCCGTACCGTGGCGCCCAACCAGCTACGCAATGCACTGCCCTGCGGTGGTGTGCGGCGCTCCAACAGCATCACGCCTTTTTCCAACTCCAGGATGCTGATGGCCGACAAATACAACTGGGCGGCTGGCACGCCCGCCGCCCAAGCCCGCACCGCGGCCGATTGGCGGGGCTTGCCGTGGCGCAATTCTGAGATAACGTTGGTATCAAGCAAATACATGGCGCGCTAGATCAGGTCGGCCACGAGCAGCGCAATGTGCGCTGTTGGCGGATCAAACTCGATGCCCATGCCGCCGGGAATGGCGTCCATGACATCGAGCAAACTGCTTTGCCGAGCACCGCTGAGCGCGTAATAGTCTTCGATAGACAACAAAGCATAGGCCGGACGCCCACGATCGGTGATCAGCACCGGGCCATGGGCCGCCGCACGTTTGGCGGCGCCAAGGTCGCGGGTGAAGTCGCGGCTGGAATATGTTTGCACGGTCATGAGCGGCCTCCGAACAGAATGTTTGTATGTTATGACATTCTGCTCCGGGCCGCATACGCTGGGGCCACTTGGATTGCGGCAGGTTGCGCGAGGTGGTGGGCACCGACCCCAAAACCACGGCCAGCTCGGCCCTGGCGCAGGCAGCCCGCGCTAATCGCCCCCCAGCTCCTGCGCAATATCGTCCACCAGTTGCTGGCGTTGCTGGGCGCGTTTACCCAAACGCATAGCGACGTGGTGGCTGAGCAGTTGCAGCATGCTGGCGGCGGCCATGGCCGAGAAGGCGTGGTCGGTGCTGCTGCTGTAGCAGGGCAGCACCACGCTGGCAAAGCGCTGCGCCCAGGCGCTGTGGCGCACATCGACCACGGCCACGGTTTGCACGCGGGTGGTGCCGGCCTGTGCGGCTAGGCGGTCCATGGCGCTGTCGCGCGGCTGCGTCATGATCAGGAGCAGCGCATCGCGCGGGCCGGCCATCGCCAGGTCTTCGGCCCAGACGCCGCTTTGCATGCCCAGGGCATAGACCTCGGGGCGGATGCGTGCCAGCTGCGGGCGCACAAAACGCATCAATCCCTCGTCCATGCCCAGCCCCAGCAGCCACACTTTGGGCGCTTTGGCTAGCAAGCTGGCGGCGGCCAGTAGGGTGTCGCTGCGCAGCGACTCGAAGGTGCGCGCCAGACTTTCGGACTCGGTTTGCAGATGCGCGCTGATACTGTGGCTGCGCACTGGGGCCGCTGCACCTGCCGGGCGCGGCGCCTGAAAGGGCGGAGCCAGGTTGCGCTCTTCGCGCGCTTGCAGACGCACTTCGTTGAAATCGGCATAGCCTAGGCTGCGAAACAGGCGCGCGGCCGTGGCCTTGGACACATCGGCCATGGCCGCCAGCTCGGTGGCCGAGTAGGTCAGCATGTCGTCGGCACGGTCAAGTAATAGCTTGGCCAGCTTGCGCTCGCTGGGCGAGAGCTGCTCAAAATGCTCTTGGATAGCCAGTGTCAGCCGGGTCGTCATGGGCGCAGCATCGCAAGGCCGGCGGGACCGCCGCGACCGGGAAAAAGGGTCACGGTGACCCGGAAATGCAGGCGCTGGGACATGGGCCAAAAGGCGGTGGTTGAAACAATCATTCCATGATACTATGATTATCTGAAACAATAGTTCCAGCTTCGCAGCCACCTGCTGCGCCGCGATCAGGCCGGGCGGCAAGCCCGGAATTTGTCACAACCCGCGCACGAGGAGACCGATTGGCCGCTTCCGCTTTTGCCCGTGAACAACTCTGGGACGGCCTGCGCGCCGTGGCGCTGCCGGACTCGCGTTTTCATATGCGCTTTTCCGAGTTCATCCCCGATTTCAGTGGCTCCGATGCGGCCATAGACCGGCTATGGGCGCTGCCCGGTTTTGACGCGGCAAGCCATGTATTTGTGACGCCGGACAACAGCCTGACCGGCTTGCGCCAGCGCCTGCTGGCACGTGGCGTCAGCCTGGTGGTGTCCAGCTACAACATGGCCAGCGGCTTTTACCTGCTGCGCCCGGGCGCGGTACCCAAGGGCCACGAACTCTATGGCGCCTGGCCCGACGGGCTGGCGCATTTTGGCGAGCCACTGACGCTCAACGCGCTGGCCGATCTGGGCGCTTTTGATTTTGTGGCGACAGGCGCCTCGGCAGTGGCTACATCGGGCGTGCGCTTTGGGCGTGGCCATGGCTTTTTTGATCTGGAGTGGCGCATCTTCAGCGACATGGGCCTGGTGGACAACCTGACGCCGCTGGTCACCGTGGTGCACGATGTGCAGCTGCTGGACAAAAAACTCTACCCCAGCCCCGACGACGTGCTGGTGGACTGGATTTGCACCCCCACGCGCAGCCTGCAAGTGGCGCGCGAAACGCAGCGCCCGCGCGGCCTGAACTGGAAAGACATCACGCCCGAACAGGTGCACGCTATACCGGCGTTGGCCGAGTTGCGGCGCATCATCGGCCTGGCTTAAAGCCCATTTCTTTTTACAACGCATACCGTTTCCCCGCCCCGTGTTTTTTAACTTCCCACCTTCAAAGGATGACACCATGAAAGCATCACGCCGCCAGTTTCTTGCCACCTCCGCCGCCTTGGCGTCTATGGCGCCCATGGGCGCCTGGAGCCAAAGCGCTGCCAAACTCACCCTGCAAGCGGCATGGGTGAACGACGCCGAATTCATGGGCTACTTTATTGCCATAGACAAAGGCTATTACAAAGCCGAAGGCCTGGACCTGACCTATTTGTCGGGCGGCCCGGACGTGATCCCCGAGGCCTCGCTGCTGTCTAAAAAGGCCGATGTCTGCCTGACCACGGTCGAGACCGCCATCAAAGCCATTACCGACCAAAAAGCACCCTTGGTCATCATCGGCGCGCAATACCAAAAAAACCCGGTTGGCATCGTCAGCCTGGCCTCTAAGCCCCTGAAAACACCGCAAGACCTGATCGGCAAAACCATTGCCGTGCCGCCGGTCAACCGCCTGACGGTGGAGGCCATGCTCAAGCTCAACGGTATCGACAAAGCCAAGGTCAAAATCGTGCCTTACGCCTACGATCCGACGCCGCTGATCAAAGGCGAGATCGACGGTTCGCTGGACTTCACTACCAACGTGCCTTTCACCATCAAGAGCATGGGCAAAGACGCCACCAGCTTCTTGCTGGCGGACTTCAAACTGCCGCTGTTCAACGACGTGGTGGTGGTGACGCAAGAAACGCTCAAAACCCGTCGCAAAGACATCGTGGCCTTTATGCGCGCCAGTCGCAAGGGCTGGGACGAGAACTTCAAAGACACCAAAGCCTATCCACCCAAGTTCAAAGACACCTGGTTCAAAGGCACTGGCCGCAGCATTGAAAACGAGTTGTTCTTTAACGAAGCGCAAAAGGCTTTGATGGTGAATTCGGGCGGTATTTTTGCCATGAGCGACCAAGCGATCGCCAACTGCATTGCAGCACTCAACGCAGTCAATGTGAAGGCCGACAAGTCGCACTTTGATACCAGCTTGCTCAAAGAAATCTGATGCGTAGCAGCGAACTGCGCATAGCCCAGGTCGGGCGCGTGTTCGCGGCTTCTGGCGCTGCGCCTTTGGTGGCGCTGGAGCATGTTTCTTTGCACTGCCCCAGTGCTTCGTTTACCGCGCTGATCGGGCCCTCGGGCTGTGGCAAGTCCACCTTGCTGCGCCTGGTGGCCGGACTAGAGCAACCCGATGGCGGCACCGTGCGTATCGGCCAGGAGACGCCGCTGGCCTTGCAGCAACGCGGCGCGCTGGGCATTGCATTTCAAGACGCTGCGCTTTTGCCTTGGCGCTCGGTGGTGGACAACGTACGCCTGCCGCTGGATGTGACCGGCGCGCCGGTGGACATGGCGCGCATCCGCAGCCTGGTGGAGCTGGTGGGCCTGAAAGGTTTTGAAAACGCGCTGCCTTCGCAGCTATCGGGGGGCATGCGCCAGCGGGTGGCGATTGCGCGAGCCCTGGTAACGCAGCCCGAAGTGCTCTTGCTCGACGAGCCTTTTGGCGCGCTGGACCAGATCCTGCGCCGCAGCATGAACCTGGAGCTGCAGCGCATTTGGCTGGAACGGCCCACCACCACGCTGCTGGTGACGCATGGCATCGACGAGGCCTTGTTTTTGGCCGACCGGGTGGCGGTAATGCAAAGCCAGCCCGGGCGCATTGCCCAAATCGTGGAAGTGCCGTTTGCCAGGCCGCGCACAGTGGACTTGTTCAATAAGCCCGAGTTTCGCGCGCTGGAGCAGCAAGTGGCCGGTATTTTGTACAGCACAGCCTAGAAAAAACGGCATGGATACACCGACCCGCCACCGCGCTGCGCTACCTAGCTTGCTGCTGATGCTGCTGCTATGGGAAGTAGCGGGGCAAGCGCAATGGGTGGGCCAGGGCGCATTGCCCGCGCCCAGCGGCATCCTGCGCCAATGGTGGCTGGACCGGAGCGACTACCCGCCGCATATCTGGGGCACGCTCAAAACTGCGTTTGCCGGGTTTGTCATCGGCAATACGGTAGCGGTGTTGATGGGCATGTGGTTTGCCTGGTGGCGCCCAGCGGGACGTTTAATGGCCGGCGTCAACGTGACTTTGTTTGCCATGCCGGCGATTGCGCTGGTGCCGATTTTGGTGATCGCATTGCAAGGCGATACGCCGCGCGTGGTGCTCGCGGCGCTGTCGGTGTATTACCCAACCATGGTCGCCACGGTGCTGGGCTTGACGCAAGTGGACGCGCGCTTGGTGGACCTGGTGCGCGTCTATGGTGGCAGTGATGCGCAAGTGCTGCGCCGCATCCGCTTGCGCAGCGGCTTGCCAACTTTGCTGGCCGGTTTGCGCGTAGCCGCGCCCGCTGCGGTGCTGGGTTCGCTGCTGGCCGAGTTTGGCAGTGGCGGCAATGCAGGGCTGGGCACGTATTTAATCGGCTCGCTGGGCCGAGCCGACCCAGCGCGCTTGTGGGGCATTGGCCTGACGGCCACGGCCATTAGCGGCATCGCCTACGGCTGCGCAGGCCTGATCGCGGCACGCTTTGCCGGCAATACGCAAAGCGCCAGTACCCCGCTGGGCTTTCAAGCGGGGCTAGACACCGAAAGCGTAGCCATGCGCTGGGCCCTGCGCCTGGGCACGCTAGCGATGCCTTTTGTGCTGTGGTACGGGGTGATCGCGCTGTTTACGCTACTGGGCGTTTCCGATATCGTGTTGCGCGACCCAATGGGCGTGCTGGAACATTTGTTTGCCGTGGACAACGCGCCCGAAAACCGCGCGCTGTTGCTGGACGCACTGTCGCAAACCCTGCCCTACACCGTGCTGGGCATGCTGGCCGGGCTGGCGGTGGCGCTGTTGCTGGCGGTAGGCACCACGGTCTACAAAGCGCTGGGCCACAGCCTGATGCCGATCGCCTTGGTCAGCCAGTCCATGCCGCTGGTGGCGCTGACGCCATTGGTGGTGCTGGTGTTCGGACGCGGCTCGGCCAGCATCTTAGTGATCACCGTGTCGGTCACGTTTTTTCCGGCCTTTGTGACGATTGCGCAAGGGCTGGCGTTGGTGCCAAGCAGCGCTACCGATTTTGTGCGCGTGTATGGCGCCGGGCGCTGGCGGCAGTTGCGACTGATTGCCCTGCCCTGGGCGCTGCCCTATTTATGCGCTGCAGCGCGCTTGGCGGCACCGCGTGCGTTTTTGGGCGTGATGATTGCCGAGTGGCTGGCTACGGGCACCGGCATCGGCAACTTGCTCAATGTGTCGCGCGGCGTGCTCGATTTCGGAATGATATGGAGCGTCGCGGTGGTGGCCATCCTCATTGCCGTGGTGCTCAACAGCCTGGTCGTGGTGGTGGAGCGCTATGTGCTGCAACGCTATGCGATGGCGCCTGCGGCCTGAGTGCGCATCCAACCTTTTTTGATTGCATGAAAGAAACCTATGGAACACACCGACCATAAACACACGGTGCGCGAGCGCGTGTTTAGCGCCCTGCGCGAAGTGGCATTTGCCGACAGCCGTTTTCATTTTGATTTTGGCGAATTCATTACCGACTTTGTAGGCAGCAGCGCCGCCACCGACCGCTTGATGGCGCACCGCTATTACCAACAGTCCGAATGTATTTTTATCACCCCGGACAACTGCATTGAAGAGCTGCGCTACCGTACGCTGTGCGATGGCAAGCGGATTTTGATGACTACCTATTCCATACGCCGGGGCTTTTGGCTGCTGGACCCGGCCACGATCCCCAAAGACCGCTTGCTCTATGCGGCCACGCTCGACGGTATGGAGCGCCACGGGCGGCATATGACGCTGGCACAAATTCGCGCCGAGCTACCGCGCCTGGACTACATGATTACCGGCACCGGCGCCATCAATGAACACGGCGTGCGCTTTGGCAAAGGCCATGGTTTTTTTGATGCCGAATGGGGCATGCTTTACCGCATCGGCGTGATCAATGCGCAAACGCCCACGGCGGCGCTAGTGCACGACTGCCAGGTGCTGCAAGAGACTTTGTACCCCGAGATTTTTGACACCGTAGCCGACGCGATTTTTACGCCCACGCGCACCATAGAAGTGATAAACCCGCACAAGCCCCGCTGCGGCATCGTCTGGGATATGCTGGACCCGCAGATGCTGGCCACCATACCGCCATTGCAAGAGCTGCAAGCCATGGAGGCGGCTTTGCCGCCGCTGGCCTGAGCGATTTTCGGAAGCACTCCACCATGACTTACAGCACCATCGCCCGCGACCGCCTGCCTGCCCTGCTGGCGCGCATGCCTAAAGCCGAGTTGCACATCCATATTGAAGGCTCTTTAGAGCCAGAACTGATATTCTCCCTGGCCGAGAAAAACGGCATCACGCTCAGCTACCCCAACGTAGAGGCTTTGCGCGCAGCCTATGCGTTTACCGACTTGCAAAGCTTTTTAGATTTGTACTATGCCGGCGCCTCGGTGCTGATAGAGGAAGACGATTTTTACCGCATGGCCATGGCCTATTTTGCGCGCGCGCATGCTGACCACATCGTGCACGCCGAATTGTTTTTTGACCCGCAAACCCATACCGAGCGCGGTGTGCGCATGGCCGCAGTGATCCAGGGGCTGGCCCGGGCTTGCGCAGATGCCAAAGCGCAATATGGAATCAGCGCCAGCCTGATCCTGTGCTTTTTGCGGCACCTGTCCGAGGAATCTGCCTTCGATACTTTGGAGGCTGCTTTGCCCTACCGCGCCCACTTTATCGGCGTGGGCCTGGACTCTGGAGAACGTGGCAACCCGCCCGAAAAATTTGCCCGGGTTTTTGCCAAGTGCCGCGCACTGGGCCTGCGCATCGTGGCCCATGCCGGCGAGGAAGGCCCACCGGCCTACATAGAAAGCGCGCTCGACGTTCTACATGTGGAGCGCATCGACCACGGCGTGCGCTGCAGCCAGGACCCCGCGCTGGTGCAACGCCTGGCCGCCAGCGGCAT
>JAEMRG010000017.1 GCA_016463455.1 Rhodoferax sp. | reverse complement strand
TGCCCCGGATTGCAAATCCGGTTAGTCCGGTTCGACTCCGGACCGCGCCTCCAAAAAATACTCGTAAATACGTCGCGCCGCGTGCAGGCATTCACGGCGCTCAATGCTTTAGCGGCTTTGTACCGGGCACCTGAAGTCGTCATCCCAGGGTATCGGCGGCGCATCATCGGCTTTGCAGATGGCATCGGTCGGCAGGCATTCTTTGCGCAACTCCTTGAATTCCAGGCGCAATGTGACCCGGCGGCTTTTTTCCGGCTGATTGGCAATAGCCGAATTAAAGGACGAGCCGCCCACCAAAAATTGTTGGCGTATGGTCTTGCGGTCCGACAGGCTAGGCGCGTCCGGTGCGCTAGCGTCTAGCAGCACGCACAGTACGCGCTGGGAGCGTTCCAGGCTGAGGTTCAGGTTGTGCAGGTAACTGCCCTCCTGGCTGGCAAAGCCCTCCACCACGTAGCGGCGCAACCATTTGCTGCATTGGGGGCTACGCGCCACGTCCAGTACTTCGGGGATGAAGGCGCGCAAAAACTCCATGCGGTCTTCGGACAACTGATTACCATTTTTTTTGAACTCCGCCAGCGGCCCAAAGTCGATGGTTTGCCCGCTTATTTTCACGCCCCGAAATTCGGGTCGTCGCGCCACTTTGTCCATATCGGCAATACAGGCCATGATGGATTCTTCGCGGTCTTTGCGCTTGTCTTCGATCGAGCGCAAGCCTTGGGTTACCACCATCAAGGCCACCGCCATGGCGACCAAAAACAGCACCATCAAGGCCGTCATCAGGTCGGAAAACGAAATCCAGAACGGCTTTTCTGCCTCTTCCTTGGCACGCTTGCGCCGTGGCGTTTGCAATGTAAACATGGCGCGCCTATTTCATGGCCGCCAAATGACTCGATGTCTTGCGCAATTCTTCCAGCACGTCCTGCATGAGCGCCACTTGCGCCTCGGTGGCGACCACCAGGCGCTCCAGGTTTTCCTGGCCGGAACTGGCTTCGAACAAGCTGTCAATCAGGTGCTGAAGGCTCTCCACCTGGCTGTAGCGCGCACTGAGCAGCGCTTTTTCCACCCAAGTAAACAGCATGGCCAGTGCAATGGCCAGAGCCGATACAAAAAACGCCTGGCCCACGGTTTGCACCAGCAAGCTGAGCTGGGCTTGGGTAGTGGCGGGGTCGGACACATCGAAATGGACCAGTCCGTTAATCAGCCCGGAAAACGTACCAATAATCCCCAGGCCGGTCAGTATGCCGGGCACGTGTTTGTAAAAGTCAGAGCGCAATGGGGAGTCCACCAGCGCATAGTCGGAAAAAAAAGTTTCTGCCAAGGCCGATGCGCGCCAGCGCCGGGCTCGGCTGCTGGCCGGATCCGGCAACTCGTTGCGCTTGTCCAGCGCTTCGGAATATTCGGCCCACAGGCTGGTGAGTTGCGGGTCGCCCGCTACTTTGCTTTCGATGTCCGCCAAGTCCACTACCGCGCCGCCGGACTTGGCTTTCATGGCGTTAAAAAACAGTTCGGAGAGCACCCGTACGCGGTTTTGCGGCCCTGCCGCAGTTTGGCTCGCTTGGATGTCGTCCCAAGGTACATGCAGGCAATGGGCATATTGGGCCCATAGGTGCGCCATGCGCGGCTCGGTCATGGCTTCGCTTTCCAGCTTGTCCAGATCGATAGCGCCGTGCATGGCCCCGGCTTTCAGGCCTTCCAATTTGGACAGCGCCTGGGCCAGGCGGTCCTTTAACCGCAATGCTGGAAGCACAAAGCTGCTCAGGAAATTGAGGGCAATGAGCGCTATGAGGCAGAGCACCAGCATCAAGTGCCATTGCTGCCAAAACCAGGTTTGAGTAAGGCTTGTCATGCTGGACGTTCCGTTGTTGTTTGGCCGCAGTTTCAGTGTAGCGGACTTGACTGGTAGCGCTTGCTGAGTCCGGCGCCGCTACGGGAGCGGGCAAGCTGCTGAACGCGGCTCCAAGCTTTCGGGTCATCTGAAAACCTTGTGCGCCCTTGGGGCGATGCATAAGCCAGGCAATTTCTCAATATGAAATATCCAATTTCATATTGCAGGAAATAGAATTTAAGTTATTGATCTATATAAATAAATATTCTGTCTTATATAAGACATAAGACAGGTTTTGTGTCATGGCGGCACTTAAAATTTACCCAATAGACCAGGCGGCGTGTGCCGAGCGCACGGAGCCTTGGGGCGACAGATTTTCAATTAGCAGGAGTTTTTTATGGCAAAGCAATTCAACATTCTCATTTTGGGCGCCTCCTACGGATCGCTATTGGGTAGCAAGCTACTGATGGCCGGGCACCGCGTCAGCCTGGTGTGCCGCAGCAAGACGGCCCAGTTGATCAACGAGGAGGGCACGCGGGTGCGCATGGCCGTCAAAGGGCGTACCGGGATGGTGGAAATCGACTCGCGTAAGTACCCCGGCGCCTTAAATGCCAAAACGCCCTCGCAGGTGCAAGTGTCGCAATACGATCTGGTGTGCCTGGCCATGCAAGAGCCGCAATACAGTGACCCAGAGGTGCGCAACCTGATGCAGGCGATTGCACAGGCCAAGGTACCCTGCATGTCCATCATGAACATGCCGCCTTTGCCATTTTTGGCGCGCATTGAAGGCATTGACACCGCCAGCTGCCGCCCCTGTTACCTAGACCCCGCCGTGTGGGACGGATTTGAGCCCGGCGTGATGACGCTGTGCAGCCCCGACCCGCAGGCCTTCCGTCCGCCCGAAGAGGCGCCCAACGTATTGCAAGTCGGGCTACCAACTAATTTCAAGGTGGCGCGTTTTGCGTCTGACGCGCATAACGCCATGCTGGCCCAGTTAGACGCCGATATTGCCGCTGCGCGCCTGGTGGTCGATGGCGAGTCTTTGGACTTGCCGGTCAAACTCAAATTGCATGACTCTTTGTTTGTGCCTCTTGCCAAGTGGAGCATGCTGATGACGGGTAATTACCGTTGCGTACTGGCCGAAACGGTGCAGCCAATTGAACAAGCCGTGCATGCGGATGTAGAGCAATCGCGTGCGGTCTATGAATGGGTGTCCACGCTGTGCCAGTCGCTGGGCGCGGCCGCCGACGATATGGTGCCGTTTGAGAAATATGCGGCAGCGGCCAAAGGCTTACTCAAGCCCTCGTCCGCAGCGCGCGCACTGGCGGCAGGCGCAACGCATATTGAGCGGATTGATTTGCTGATCAAACTGATCGCGGATCAAAAAGGCATGCACTCGGATTCTGTTGACGAAACCGTTCGCAGGGTCAACGGCTGGCTAGAACGCAACCGCCACGCCAGCGCTTTGCCAGTGGCGACGGCGGCTGTTGCTGACACCGCCGCCTGACCCGCAGGGAAGCACTTCCTGGCCCAGGTATTTTTAAGGCGGGTCGTTGCTAGAATGCTCTGCGCAATGTTAATTGTCTGCAGTGCATTAAACCGGATGGCCGGGCACATGCCAACGGTCGGCCAAACGCCGAACGCGGGCCCGAGTGGTGAAATAGGTAGACACATCGGACTTAAAATCCGCCGCTTCGTGAATAACGGGCGTACCGGTTCGATTCCGGTCTCGGGCACCACCTAGGCTCCATAATGGCCCTAGGCTTCGCGCTTGCTCTACACTGCATACAAGCTCCTTGATAACCCAGCGCCCATGTCCCGTTACAACAATCCCTTTGAAATCCATGTCCATGGCCAGGTCGTATTGCGCCCCGAGGTGCAACTCAGCGATGTCCAGGACGCGCTCAAACCCTTGTGGAAATATGCCGGCGCCCGCTCCTTGGCAGATGCGGCCAGCAGCGCTTATGAAGATGAGCCGGGAATTGAATTTGTCCCAGCCGAGCGCCAGTTGCAAATGTGTTGGACAGTGTCAGGGGACGAAGATTTCCGTCAGGCTTTGGACGAACTGTGCATGAACCTCAACGAACTGGCCCAGGCCGGTGCTGCGATTGAGGTGACTTTTTACGATACCGACTTTGACGAAGAAGAGCAAAGCCCCGAAGGCGAGTCACGCGATGATTTTGTGATGCTGTTTGTCGGCCCCAATCCGGCAGCCATCATGCAGGTACAGCGCGATTTGCTGGTGCAGGATTTGGTCAGCATGATGGAGCGCCATTTTGACGGCGCGGAGTTGGGCGGCGTAGTGGCCGAGGTGGACAAATTGTTTGCCCAGCGCTTCGATGCTTTGGTCAATTCGCTGGAAATCGGTAAACCGCCACGCCGGCCGGGCGGCGGTTTTGGCAGCGGGCATGGCGGCGGCCGAAAGCCGCGCCATTTGCACTAAATAGCCCCGGATGGGCCGCAGCTAAACGCGCGGTCAGCGGTTTAAAAGCCGCGGGTAATCGGCATCTCCACCGGCTTGGCATCCACGACGTATTTGCCCAACTCCATTTTCGCGATGGCATTGCGGTGCACTTCATCCGGACCATCGGCAAAACGCAGCGTGCGGGCCATGGTGTAGCTATAAGCGAGCGGGAAGTCGTCCGCCATACCACCGCCGCCATGGACTTGCATGGCCCAATCGATCACCTGGCAGGCCATATTGGGCGCCACCACCTTGATCATGGCAATTTCATTTTTGGCAAATTTGTTGCCGCCTATGTCCATCATCCAGGCCGCTTTGAGCGTCAACAGGCGGGCCATGTCAATGCGACAGCGCGCCTCGGCGATACGCTCTTGGGTGACAGTTTGTGCAGCCACCGTTTTGCCAAAGGCCACGCGTGACGATGCGCGCTTGCACATCAACTCCAGTGCGCGTTCGGCCAGTCCAACCAGGCGCATGCAATGGTGGATGCGTCCGGGGCCAAGGCGGCCTTGGGCAATCTCAAACCCCCGCCCTTCGCCCAACAAGATGTTGCTCGCGGGTACCCGGACGTTTTCAAAAAGCACTTCCATGTGGCCGTGGGGCGCATCGTCATAGCCAAACACCGTGAGCGGGCGCACCCGTGTGATGCCTTGGGTGTCGGCAGGTACCAGCACCATACTTTGCTGGGAGTGGCGGGGCGCTTGCGCGTCGGTTTTTCCCATCACGATATAGATGGCGCAGCGCGGGTCACCGGCGCCGGAAGTCCACCATTTGCGCCCATTGATGACATAGTCATCGCCATCGCGCTCGATGCGCGTGGCGATGTTGGTGGCATCGCTGGAGGCCACTTCCGGCTCGGTCATGGCGAAGGCGGAACGAATTTTTCCTTCCAGCAGGGGCTTAAGCCAGCGCGCCCGGTTGGCTTCTGATCCATAGCGTGCAATGGTTTCCATATTGCCGGTGTCCGGCGCCGAGCAGTTGAACACTTCGCTGGACCACATGACGCGGCCCATGAGCTCGGCCAGCGGGGCGTATTCCTGGTTGGTGAGGCCCGCGCCGTGGTAGCCCGAGGCTTCGGCGCTGTCCACCGGCAAAAATAGGTTCCACAAGCCTTGGGCCTGGGCCTTGACCTTGAGCGATTCAATCAATTGCAAGGGCGTCCAGCGTTTGCCCGCTGCCGTATTGGCTTCAATTTCCTGGTGGTAGGCCCCCTCGGCGGGGTAAATGTGCTCATCCATGAAGGCCATGAGTTTGGCTTGTAAGGCCTTGGTTTTGTCTGAGTATTCGAAGTCCATGGTGTCTCCAGTGCGGGATGAAATAAATAGGTCGGTGGCTGCAGCGCGAACGACTAGGCGGCGCCTGCGCCATGGTATTTTTGGGCAAAGGACCAAGCTAGCTTGGCCAGCGGTCTGGCGCCTGCCGCTGAACTGAGCGCTTGTGCGCTGGAGGCAGTGCCAGCCTCCACCCGTTTGGCAATGCCTTGCAAAATGGCCGCGATACGGAACATGTTGTAAGCCATGTAAAAATTCCAGTCGGCGCGCAGTGCGTGTGCGTCGATATGGGGCATATGCGCACAGTACATGCGGATGTATTGGTCCTGGTCGGGTATGCCCAGGTCTGCGAAGTCGAGGCCAGCGATGCCGCGAAAACTGCCTGGCGGAATATTCCAGGCCATACCGTGGTAGCTGAAATCGGCCAGGGGATGGCCCAGTGTGGACAACTCCCAATCCAGCACCGCCAGTACGCGCGGCTGCGTAGGGTGAAAAATAAGATTGTCCAAGCGGAAATCGCCGTGCACCACGCTGACCAGAGATTCGCTTTGGGCTAGCGCTGGAATATGCTGGGGCAGCCAGGCAATGAGTTGGTCCATTTCCTCAATCGGCTGCGTGACGGAGGCTTGGTATTGCTTGCTCCAGCGGCCGATTTGACGATCGAAATAATTACCTGGCTTTCCGTAGCCGCTGAGCCCCTGTGCGACGACATCGACACGGTGCAAGGCGGCGATCACACGGTTCATTTCGGCGTAGATGGCAGCGCGTTCTTCCTTGGGCATCCCAGGCAAGGCTTGGTCCCACAGGATGCGGCCCTCGATGAAGTCCATGATGTAAAAGGCCCGTCCAATGACCGATTCGTCTTCACACAGGCAGTACATGGTGGGCACCGGCACCTCGGTGCCAGCCAGTCCGCGCATGACGGCGAACTCGCGTTCGATGGCATGGGCCGATGGCAGGAGCTTGGCAACTGGCCCGGGCTTGGCACGCATGACATAAATGCGGCTGGGAGTCTGCAGTTTATAGGTGGGATTGCTTTGCCCGCCTTTGAAGGATGCGACGGTCAAAGGGCCTTCAAAACCGGGCAGATGCGTTTGCAGCCACAGGGACAGGGCGGCCGTATCAAAGCTGTGCTTGTCCGCAACCGGCTGCGTGCCTACGAAGTGGTCAAAGTCAGTCATGCTTAGGTTTCTAGGGTTGGTAGGGCTGAGGTGCAATGGAGCTCACAAATCGGCTTCCGCGATACGCATCAGCGCCTCCCGGTCGCGGATGACTAAGCCGCCCGGCTCAATGCGGATGAAGCTGTCGCGCTCCATGGACTTGAGCTCTTGATTGACACGCTGACGCGAGGCGCCCAGCAGTTGCGCCAATTCTTCCTGGGCCAACTGCAGACCGATACGGGTCTCTCTGCCATCGCTCAGAGACGGTACGCCATAGCTGCGTACCAGGTGCAGTAACTGCTTGGCTAAGCGGGCGCGCAAGGGCAGGGTGTTGAGGTCTTCCACCAGGCCATAAAGCTGACGGATACGCCGAGCGTGCAGGCGCAGCAGGGCCTCGTACAGTTCGACATGGGCGGACAGGATTTTTTTGAAATCTGCCTTGGCAACGCACAAGGTGGTGGTGTCGCCATGGGCGTAGGCATCATGGGTACGGCGATCGCCATCAAAAATAGAGACATCGCCGAACCAGATGCCTGGCTCCACATAGGTCAGTGTGATTTGCTTGCCCGAAATGGAGGTGGAGCTAACCCGCACCGCGCCTTTGGCGCAGGCCACCCATTCTTCCGGTGGCTCGCCGCGGGCCGCTAGCAGTTCGCCGTCGCGGTAGCGGCGCACATAGGCGTAGCGAAGAATGTCGTGTTTGAGCGAAGGCGAAAGCGCGGAAAACCAGCGCCCTGAATTAATGGCGTTGCGCTCTTCAACAGTGAGAATCGGTTCGTCCATGGCAGAAGACTAGCGAAAGCGGGAGGCAGCATGCATTGCCGCATTGTCGTACCTGTCTCGCTAAGGAAAAGGTGATTTTGTCGCCTGCGTGTCTAAACCGAGGCAGTATCCAGGCCCAAGCCCCCCGGCAAGCGCATTGCACCTGTCTCAACCATCATGCCGCAGCCGCTTCTTTGCCAGCCATTCGATCCAATTCGGCGCAAACATCGGCCATCCGCCCGGAAATGACCATGCGTCCGCCGGCCGAGCGATTTTGGCTGTCCACGATGCGCAAGACGCGTAATGGCCTCTGATTTGCCGGCGCCCGCTCAGCAGCCACCCGTGGGGCTAGCGCTTTGGGTGAAGGGCGCAGCGGTATGACCTTGATCTGACAGGCTTGCGCGCGTGTTTGGCCAGTCTGGCTTGCGGGGGCTTGGCTGCCTTGCAACCAGTCTGCAAAGCGGTACAAGGTGGCGGAGACTTTGGGAGCGTTAATGAGGGTGCGCATGGTGTGCTTTCAAATGACCGGTAGTTACATCAGGATGGTGTTGCGGATCAGGCCGACCGCCAGGCCTTCAATCTCAAAAGGCTCGCCCGGCTCGACCACAATGGTTTGGAAGTCCGGGTTTTCGGGGTGCAGTTCGATCAGGTGCTTGTTGCGGCGGAATCGCTTGACAGTGACTTCTTCGCCAATACGGGCCACGATGATCTGCCCGTTTTTCGCTTCTTTGGTGGATTGGACGGCCAGCAAATCGCCGTCCATGATGCCGGCATCGCGCATGGACATGCCACGCACTTTGAGCAGGTAATCGGGCTGGCGCTGGAACAGGCTGTTTTCGACGTAATAGGTCTGGTCCACATGTTCTTGCGCCAATATGGGCGAACCGGCGGCCACCCGCCCGATCAGCGGCAAGCACAATTGGGCCAGGCCGGGCAGGGACAGCGAGAATTGTTTGGAGCGCGTGCTTTGGATGTCG
The DNA here is from genome assembly GCA_016463455.1 of Rhodoferax sp. Lineage (GTDB taxonomy): Bacteria > Pseudomonadota > Gammaproteobacteria > Burkholderiales > Burkholderiaceae_C > Allorhodoferax. The sequence continues at coordinate 7,258 of JAEMRG010000017.1, read as the reverse complement.
CGCAGTGTCTGGCCGCGCAATCGGATGCCGCGCGAAGTGCCGCTGACCAGCTCTATCATGCCCTTGCGGGCCAACGCCTGCAGATGCTCTTCTGCCGCATTGGCTGATTTAAAGCCCAGCTCATTGGCGATTTCGGCACGGGTGGGGGGGGCGCCGGTTTGCGCAATCGCGGTTTCGATGAGCGTGAGTATTTGCTGCTGGCGGGCAGTGAGTTTGGGGGCTTCTAGCATGCGGACTCCTTGAAGGTGGTCAGGACGGGCTGGGTTTGCAATCAGACTGTGAAATTACACAGTAACTGTATTTTTATCCAGTTTATATTTTTTTGCAAGGACTTTTTTGCTATGGCTGATTGCATCGTCTTTTTGGGCACCGGCGGCACAATTGCCGGGAGTGCATCCAGCGCCCAGGACAATCTCTCTTACACCTCGGGCCGGGTGGCACTGGGTGATTTGCTGGACGCATTACCCGGTTTGGCTGAGCGTTTGGGCGGGCTCGACAGGCTGCACGAACAAGTATTCCAGGAGGACAGCAAGGACCTAGACCCCAGCCATTGGCAGGCCCTGGCCGCGCGCGTGGTACATCATTTGGGCAGCGATGCGGTGCGGGGCGTGGTGCTTACCCACGGCACGGATACGCTTGAGGAAACTGCCTTCTTTCTGGCCAGAACTTTGCCTGCCTCATTGCTGGCAGCTAAGCCGGTGGTCATGACTTGCGCCATGCGCCCAGCCACGTCCATGTCGCCAGACGGCCCGCAAAACCTGCGCGACGCCACCTTGCTAGCCTGCGCCCAAGGCGCGCATGGTGTGATGCTGGTGTGCCAAGGCCAGGTGTTTGACGGCGCGCAGGTACAAAAAAATCATCCCTACCAGCTCAACCCTTTTGACGCGGGTGACTATGGCCTGGTCGGTCTGGTGGAGGAAAGCCAGTTGCGATTACTGAAAGGCTGGCCCTTGCCCATCCCAAGTCGGGCAGTCCAGATTTTGGCTGGAAAGCCCGATTCGGGTGAGGTCTTTCCCCGGGTAGAAATCGTTTTCAATCATAACGGTGCCGATGGCGCCATGGTGCGGGCGCTGTGTGCGCCGCCGGCGCCCGGCGACGCGCCGGTGCAGGGCATTGTGCTGGCGGGCACCGGCAATGGCACGGTGCACCGGGGGCTGGAAGCGGCGCTTCGGCAGGCCCAAGGCCAGGGCGTGACGGTGGTGCGCACTACCCGCTGCGCGCGCGGGCGGGTGCTGCCCCGTAGTGACGGTCGGGGCCAGGAGTTCCCCATTGTGGAATTAAGCCCGGTGAAAGCCCGTATCGAGCTGATGCTGCAACTGGCCGCGCACGCCATCGCGCGCTAGTTGCCGTCGGTGCCCAGACGGCAGCTGACCTAAGCGCCATGGCTTGGCGGCCCAGTCGCGCCCTAACCGCCTGTTTTGAAGGGCGGGCCGGCCAGCCGCAATCCGGCTTTCAGGCCTTTTTTCTTAAACCAGCCCTGGTTGACTTCCAGAACAAAGCGCACTGGCTTGGCCGAGCAGTGCGATTGGGCGCTTTGGGGCTGCATGTCTTGCAGGTTGACCACCGTCCCGTCGTCAGCGATAAAAGCGGCCGTCAGGGGAATCAAGGTATTTTTCATCCAGAAACATTGCTGTTTTGCCTCGGGAAAAATAAACAACATGCCTTCGTGCTGTGGCATCTCGGCGCGATGCATCAGGCCGGTGGCCTGTTGCTCCGGCGTGCTGGCAATTTGCACTTCGATTTGATGGAAACCGGCAGAGAGGGTGGTACGCGGCAGGCCGGTTTGCGCTTGGTCCTGCGCCATGAGCGGGCCCATGGCCGCCAGAAAAGCCGCGGTGCTAAGTGTGCGGAGAAGGAAGTTCATGGCCTGATTGTGCTTGAGCTTGGAAATGCAACTCGGCAAATATAAGGGTGCTTAACGCGATGCGCTTGGTTCCGGCGGACTGCGTGCACTGCCTGCCCCATCTTGATTTATGACAGTATCGTGTAAAGGTTTGTGTCTAAAATTGACGGGTCCAATCAAAAAAAGCCTGCGAACCCTTCGGTAAACAGGCCTTGCAGGCGGCAATACACCGTCTGATTCAACATCAAAGAGACTCATTTCATGTACCAGCACATCCAAGTTCCCGCCCAAGGCCAGAAAATCACCGTCAATGCCGATTTTTCCTTGAACGTTCCCGACGAGCCCATCATTCCCTACATCGAGGGTGACGGCACCGGGCTGGACATTACGCCGGTGATGCTCAAAGTGGTGGATGCGGCGGTGGCCAAATGCTATGGAGGCAAGCGCAAAATACATTGGATGGAGGTGTATGCCGGTGAAAAGTCCACCAATGTCTATGGCCCCGACGTCTGGCTGCCCGAAGAAACCCTGCATGCGATCCGCGACTATGTGGTCTCCATCAAAGGCCCGCTGACCACTCCGGTCGGCGGCGGTATCCGCTCCTTGAACGTGGCTTTGCGCCAGGAACTTGACTTGTATGTCTGCCTGCGTCCCATCCAATACTTTGACGGTGTGCCCAGCCCCGTTAAAGAGCCGCACAAGACCGATATGGTCATCTTCCGCGAAAACTCCGAGGATATTTACGCGGGTATCGAGTTTGAAGCCGAGTCCGACAAGGCAAAAAAGTTGATCAAGTTCCTGACCGAGGAAATGGGCGTTACAAAAATACGTTTCCCAAACACCTCGGGGATCGGCATCAAGCCGGTGTCACGCGAAGGCACCGAGCGACTGGTGCGTAAAGCCATCCAATACGCCATTGACAACGACAAGCCCAGCGTGACCATTGTCCACAAGGGCAATATCATGAAGTTCACCGAAGGCGGCTTTCGCGACTGGGCCTACGGTCTGGCGCAAAAAGAATTCGGCGCCCAGTTGATCGATGGCGGCCCTTGGTGCAAATTCAAAAACCCCAGGACGGGTCGTGAAATCACGGTCAAGGACAGTATTGCCGACGCCTTTTTGCAACAAATCCTGCTGCGTCCCGCCGAATACAGCGTTATCGCCACACTCAATCTCAATGGCGACTATGTGTCGGACGCTTTGGCAGCCCAGGTCGGAGGTATTGGCATCGCTCCGGGGGCCAACCTCAGTGATACGGTGGCCATGTTCGAGGCGACCCACGGCACGGCGCCCAAATATGCGGGTAAAGACTACGTCAACCCCGGCTCCGAAATTTTGTCGGCTGAAATGATGCTGCGGCACATGGGCTGGAAAGAAGCGGCCGATTTGATCATCAGTTCGATGAAGAAATCTATTCTCAGCAAGAAGGTCACCTATGACTTTGCCCGCCTGATGGACGGCGCAACTCAGGTCAGCTGCTCTGGCTTTGGCCAGGTCATGATCGAACATATGTAAGCGCCTGCGGGACGCTGCCCGCCTGCGGATGCTTGTCCAAACGCCTGTTGCGCGCCTGCGTAGCGGGCGTTTTTTTTCTTGGCGGGCTTGAATCCAGCCCTTAGCGCTCCAATTACCCTTGGCACTGCGCTAGCATGTGCACACCGATAAAATGTAAGCATGGCGACTACCCCACCCAAACTCCCGAGGGAACTCCCCCGACAGACCCCCAAACCTGACGACGGCGGTGATGCCATCGTGCTGGAGCGCCTGCCGCAAAAAGTGCAGCCGCCATCCATGCACCAAGTGCTGATGCTGAATGATGATTTCACCCCTATGGAGTTCGTAGTGGGGGTGATCCAAGAATTTTTTTCCAAAGATTTGGCTACAGCGACCCAAATCATGCTGAAAATCCATATCGATGGACGAGGGGTTTGCGGGGTTTACTCCCGCGACGTGGCGGCCACCAAGGTGGACCAGGTCATGGATGCCGCCCAGAAGGCGGGACATCCCTTGCAGTGTGTCAGTGAGCCTGTGGGCTAAAAGGCGATAGAACGTGATGAGGCGTGGTGACCGCTGGGGCGGACCACCGAAGACAAATAAATGCATACGATGAAGGAACAGACATGATCGCCCAGGAATTAGAAGTCAGCCTGCATATGGCCTTTGTTGAGGCCCGCCAGCAGCGGCACGAATTTATTACCGTGGAGCACCTATTGCTCGCTTTGCTGGACAACCCCAGCGCGGCCGAAGTCTTGCGCGCCTGCTCGGCCAATGTCGATGAATTGCGCAAGTCGCTCACCCATTTCATCAAGGACAACACGCCCCAAGTAGCCGGCGTAGATGAGGTCGATACCCAGCCGACCCTAGGGTTTCAGCGGGTCATCCAGCGCGCCATCATGCATGTGCAGTCCACCGGCAGTGGTAAAAAAGAGGTGATGGGCAGCAATGTGCTGGTCGCCATCTTTGGCGAAAAAGATTCTCACGCCGTCTATTACCTGCACCAGCAGGGCGTCACCCGCTTGGATGTGGTTAATTTCATTGCGCATGGCATCAAAAAGAGCGATCCGCCCGAAGCCGCAAAAGGCAGCGAGGCTGGGCCCGAGACCGAAGAAGCCTCCAGCGAGAAAAACGAAAAATCGTCCCCGCTTGAGCAGTACACCCAGAATTTGAACCAGCTGGCCAAAGACGGCAAGATTGACCCCTTGATCGGGCGTGAGTACGAAGTCGAGCGGGTGATTCAGATTTTGTGCCGCCGCCGCAAAAACAATCCCTTGCTGGTGGGCGAAGCTGGCGTAGGAAAAACCGCAATTGCTGAGGGTCTGGCCTGGCGAATTTCCCAAAAAGATGTGCCCGAAGTGCTGGCCGATGCGGTGGTGTATTCCCTGGATATGGGCGCATTGCTGGCAGGCACCAAATACCGGGGTGATTTTGAGCAGCGCCTCAAGGGCGTGCTCAAATCTCTCAAAGACCGCCCCAATGCGGTGCTTTTCATTGACGAAATCCACACCCTAATTGGTGCTGGCGCGGCTTCCGGTGGCACGCTGGATGCGTCAAATCTGCTTAAGCCCAGCCTGAGCTCGGGCCAACTCAAGTGCATTGGCGCCACCACATTTACCGAGTACCGCGGTATTTTCGAAAAAGACGCTGCCTTGTCCCGACGCTTCCAAAAAATTGATGTAGTGGAGCCTACGATCGAGCAGACGGTGGAGATTCTCAAAGGCCTTAAGTCCCGCTTTGAAGAGCACCACAAAGTCAAGTACGCGATGGCTGCCCTGCAGGCCGCCGCGGAGCTGAGCGCCAAGTACATCAACGACCGGCATTTGCCCGACAAAGCGATTGATGTGATCGATGAGGCTGGTGCGGCCCAGCAGATCCTGGCCCCCAGCAAGCGCAAAAAGACGATTTCCAAGACAGAAGTTGAGGAGATCGTCGCCAAAATTGCCCGGATTCCCCCGGCTAATGTCTCTAATGACGACCGCGGCAAACTCAAAACTCTGGACCGCGATCTCAAGAGCGTGGTCTTTGGTCAGGACAAGGCGCTCGATGTCCTGGCCTCTGCGGTCAAAATGGCCCGCTCCGGGCTGGGTCGGGCGGACAAGCCCATCGGCTCTTTCCTGTTCAGTGGCCCCACCGGCGTGGGCAAAACCGAAGCGGCCAAGCAGTTGGCCTACATCATGGGTATTGAGTTGCTGCGCTTTGACATGAGTGAGTACATGGAGCGCCATGCGGTCAGCCGCCTGATCGGCGCCCCCCCGGGCTATGTCGGTTTTGACCAGGGCGGTTTGCTGACAGAGGCCGTCACTAAAAAGCCGCATTGCGTGCTCTTGCTTGACGAGATCGAAAAAGCACATCCGGACATTTTCAACGTGCTCTTGCAAGTGATGGACCATGGCACCTTGACCGATAACAACGGGCGCAAGGCCGACTTCCGCAATGTGATCATCATCATGACCACCAACGCGGGCGCCGAAACCATGAACAAGGCCACGATTGGCTTTACCAACCCCCGGGAAGCGGGCGATGAAATGGTGGACATCAAGCGTTTGTTCACACCTGAATTCCGCAACCGGCTCGATGCGATCGTAGGCTTTAAAGCCCTGGACGAAAACGTTATCTTGCGGGTAGTGGACAAATTCCTGTTGCAGTTGGAAACCCAGTTGGCCGAGAAGAAAGTGGAAGTTACCTTTACGGACAAATTGCGCAAGCACCTGGGCAAAAAAGGATTCGATCCGCTCATGGGCGCCCGACCCATGCAGCGCCTGATTCAGGACACCATCCGCCGCGCTTTGGCCGACGAATTGCTATTCGGTCGCCTGACCGACGGTGGCCGTCTGACGGTGGACCTGGACGACAAAGACGAGTCTAAAACCGAGGTATTGCTCGATATCCAGCCGCTGCCCAAGCGAGAAGGGCGGTCCAAGTCGGAAGAGGCGACTGCCACCTGATGTAAAATCAGCAGGCTTTGCCAGGCGCGCTGCTTATTAGCCAGTGCGGCGGCGAAGTTAATCACAAACCGGTTCTTTCAAGGTGTTCCTCTTGGGCGCATGCCGCCCTAGAGGAAAAATCGAACCGGATTTAAGACCTAACCTTTGGAGTATTTATGTCAGTCACCATGCGTGAAATGCTGGAAGCGGGCGTCCATTTCGGACACCAAACCCGTTTTTGGAACCCCAAGATGGCCCCGTTTATCTTTGGCCATCGCAACAAAATCCATATCATCAACCTGGAAAAGTCCTTGCCGATGTTCCAGGAGGCCAGCAAGTTTGTGCGCCAACTGTCGGCCAAACGCGGCACCGTCTTGATGGTCGGCACCAAGCGCCAGGCGCGTGATACCGTGGCGATGGAAGCCAAGCGCGCAGGCATGCCTTTTGTGGACCAGCGTTGGCTCGGCGGCATGTTGACCAATTTCAAAACGGTGAAAACCTCGATTAAACGTCTCAAGGAAATGAAGATCGAACAGGAAGCCGGTCTTGATGCGATGAGCAAAAAAGAACAGCTGATGTTTGCCCGTGAATTGGCCAAACTGGAAAAAGACATTGGCGGCATTCAAGACATGGCGACTTTGCCCGACGCTATTTTTGTGATTGACGTGGGCTACCACAAGATTGCGATTGCAGAAGCGCGCAAACTGGGCATTCCTCTCATTGGCGTGGTGGACTCCAATCACTCGCCCGAAGGCATTGATTACGTGATTCCTGGAAACGACGATTCCTCCAAGGCTGTCACCTTGTACGCCCGCGGCATTGCTGATGCAGTGCTCGAAGGCCGCGCCAATGCGGTCGATGACCTGGTCAAGGCCGTGGTGGCCGAGAGTGAAGATGAGTTTGTTGAGGTTGAAGAGGCTGCTTAAGCGCGCCCACAAGCCTTAAAAGGGGGCTTGCTAGCCCCTTTTTTTTAGCAAAGAAACCGATTAATTTG
>JAEMRG010000016.1:3357-15721 GCA_016463455.1 Rhodoferax sp. | reverse complement strand
ATGGTGCTCACCATGGCCACTACTGCACTCGATGACGTAGCAGTAGTGGCCATGGTGAGCACCATACCGCCCGTGGCCACAGCCCAAAACCCACTTGATCTTACCGGTACCGTCACACCTGAGCAATGTGAGGGCGCAGTGCGGGCCATGGCGAGCGTGGCCGCATGCGCAGCAATTCTGTGCCCTTGGTACGAGATTCCCAATGAACCCCAGCACATTAGTGAACGATTGACGGCCTTGCACAGCCACCTCGCGCGGGGGTTGCGTCAGGCTGGCATGCCAGGGTTTTTGGTCAGCTACACGCCGGCAGTGGTGAACGATATGGCGCGCCAGACTATTGCAGAGATAGGCGCCAATTACTTGGCTTGCGGTCTGGACCGAGCGCTGGCGGGGCTGGCCGCAGCGGCTCGATGGTCTCAGCGGTATTTAGAAGGGTCCGATGACTCAGCAGCGTCGCCGCCTCCCTCCACGCCAATGCCTTCTTTTGGAAAGCACAACCCAACCTGGCGACCGCGCTCTGAACGAGAGGCACTGGAGGCGCTGGCCTCTTTGGGCGTGCCAGTGGTCCCTGGCCGCTTGGCCAAGACGGCCGAGCAGGCGGTGCAATGCGCGCAGACTTGGAAAGGCCCAGTAGTGCTCAAGGTGGCCAGCGCCGATATTGGCCACAAAAGCGACATAGGCGGGGTGATTTTGAACCTGCGAGGTGAGGATGCCGTTAGACAGGCCTTTGCACAAGTCACCAACGCAGCCCGCCTGCATGCGCCTGAGGCTAGACTCGATGGGGTGTTGGTGGCCCCTATGCGGCCGCCGGGCACGGAGCTACTGGTCGGTTTCACTCGCGATTCATTGTGGGGACCTGTGTTGGCAGTCGGCTTGGGCGGCGTCTGGGTCGAGGTGCTGCAGGACGTAGCTTTGCGCCCCCTGCCAGTCAGCGCCCTAGAGGCCCGACGAATGCTAAACAGCTTGCGGGGGGCCAGCCTGTTGCAAGGCCATCGCGGTATGCCTGCCGCCCAGCTAGACGTGCTGACGACGGTGATCGCGCGCATCAGCCAGGCCATTAACGATCTAGGGCCCGACCTGCTTGAACTCGACATCAACCCGCTGTGGGTGCTCGGCGATCAGGTGGAAGCGCTTGACGCTCTGATGGTTTGGCGGCCTGATAAGCCAGCCGTTAACCTTCCCGAACACACCGTGCCTTCTGACGATTTTTTGTGAACCTGAAAGCCCTATGAAAACTCCTTTGTGCCAGCGGTTGGGTTGCGAGCTGCCAATTTTTGCTTTTTCTCACTGCCGCGACGTGGTGGTCGCCGTCACCCGCGCTGGCGGATTTGGGGTGTTGGGCGCGTCAACCTTTTCACCCCAACAACTCGAGGCCGAATTGCGCTGGATCGACAAACATGTCGAGGGCCGGCCGTATGGTGTAGATGTGATCATCCCCACGCGCTACGATCAAGCGTCAGAAGACAGCACCGAAGACTTGCGTGCGCTGATTCCACAAGGCCACAGGGATTTTATGGAAAACTTGCTGTCTCAGGCGGGCGTGGCAGCATTGCCCGCTGGTGAGAAAGAAAGGATTGAACAAGAAATTGTCGATGGGCGCGGCAACATGACCCCCGACGGTGCCAGACGGCTTTTGGCGGTCGCACTGACCCATTCGCAGGTGAATTTTGTGGTCAGTGCCTTAGGCTCTCCGCCGCCCGACGTGGTGGCCGAGTTGCGAGATCGCGGCATTTTGATTGGCGCCCTGTGTGGCAAAGCCGAGCACGCGGTGCGCCACATCGCAGCTGGTGTCGATGTGATCGTGGCTCAAGGCACCGAGGCGGGGGGCCACACTGGCGAGATTGCCACCATGGTGTTGGTGCCCCAGGTGGTTGAGGCTTGTGGCGACAGCGTGGCCGTGCTGGCCGCAGGCGGCATTGCGCGTGGCAGCCAAATTGCAGCCGCTCTGGCGCTGGGTGCACAAGGTGTGTGGTGCGGCACTGTGTGGTTGGGCACACGCGAGAGCGAGCTCAACCCATTTGAAAAAGGTGTGCTCTTTGGAGCCCGCGCGGACGATGCCGTCAGACGCAAGGCTCGCACGGGCAAAACTGTGCGCATGCTCAAAAGTCAGCTGTCTGAGGCTTGGGAGCAGCCAGGCGCACCCCCTTACTTGCCCACACCTTTGCAGGGTATTCTCTACAACGAAGCACACGCACGCGTGGTGCGGGCCCAGCGCAAAGACCTTTACTCCGCGCCAGCCGGGCAGGTTGTGGGAATGATCAATGAAGAAACGAGCGTGCGTGAGCTGATGTACCGCATGCAGACCGAATACCTGGAAGCCGTCGAGCGCCTGCAGCGACTTAACGCCTCCCAAGATTGAAAAGAGCAGCCCATGACCGATGAAGTGCTGGTGGAACACGAAGATGGTTTGGTGATCGTCACCATCAACCGCCCTGAGCAGCGTAACGCTGTGAACCGCGCTGTGTCTTACGCGGTATGCGCGGCGATTGACGAAATGGACCGCAATCCTGCCTTGCGCGTCGGCATCCTAACCGGGGCAGGCGGTAACTTTTGTGCGGGCATGGACCTCAAGGCTTTTTTACGTGGTGAGGTCACGCGTGTGGAAGGTCGCGGTATTTTGGGCATAGCGCGCACGCCGCCGCTCAAGCCCCTGATTGCTGCCGTGGAGGGCTACTGCCTGGCCGGGGGCTTTGAGTCCATGCTGTGCTGCGACTTGGCGGTGGTGGCGCGTAATGCTCAGTTTGGCCTGCCTGAAGCCAAGCGCGGCCTGGCCGCCGCTGCGGGCGGACTGATGCGGCTGCCCCGCCTGTTACCCCAGCGCATTGCCATGGAGATGGCATTGACCGGCGACTTTTACAGCGCCGAGCGGCTGGCCGCTTATGGCCTGTTCAATGCAGTGGTAGAGCCCGGAGAGGCGCTTCATGAAGCGCGCCAATTGGCGCGGCGCATCATGGCAAACGCGCCCCTGTCGGTGGCCGCCAGCAAGCGTGTCATTGTGGAGCAGCGAGACTGGCCGACAGACAAGATGTTTGAACGCCAAGAGCCCATCACCGCACCCGTGCTGGCCAGTGAAGACGCCCGCGAGGGTGCGGCAGCGTTTGCGCAGCGCCGGCCGCCCCAGTGGCGCGGCCAGTAAGCCGCACGCCTGCTCAGAGCGCGCAGCCGGCGCAATGCGCCGGAGTGTCTATGTGGGTGCCAATGTTTCGATCAGGTAGTGCCGTTTTGGGCGAGGCTGGCAATGCGGGCCGCATCGTAACCAAGTCCCGAGAGAACATCACCTGTGTGCTGGCCTAGCGTTGGCGGCGGGGAGTTGATGCTTGCTGGTGTTCCGGAGAACTTCACCGGGAAACCGAGCTGCGGAATGCGGCCCTCAATGGGATGGTCCACATGCAGCAACATTTGGCGCGCACGCATGTGCGGGTCATCAAACGCCTCGCTCATGGTATTGACCGGCCCACCGGGGATGTCGTTGGCGAAAAACAAGTCTACCCATTCCTGCCGAGTGCGCTTGCGAAAAATCTCCTCCATCAGGCTGAACTGGCTCTCGCGGGCATCGCCCTCGGGGAACTGGTCTTGCTTCAGTTGCGGCACTCCTGCCAGGTCGCAGAAACGCGCCCAAAAGTGGTCCTCCAGCGCGCCCAGCGTGACATAGTGACCATCTTTACAGCGAAAAATACCGTAGCAGGGCGCGCCTCCGGTATTTCGGTATTCACCACCCTTTGGCTCAACGCTGCCAAACAGCGGCTCCGCCGCGTGGTAAGTGAGGAACGACACGGCGGCATCCATCATGGAAACATCGACGAACTGGCCTTCTCCAGTCTTCTGCCGCGCGAGCACGGCCGCCAGAATGCCCCAAGCGCCAATCATCGAAGCACCAATATCGGCAGCGAGCAGCCCCGGCACCATCGGCCCTTCGCCCGCCTTGCCAAACAGGGGTAGAGCGCCAATGACACCGAGGTAGTTGAGGTCATGTCCCGCCACGCGCCGATAAGGGCCGTCCTGCCCATAACCGGAGATGGCGCAGTAAACCAGGCGGGGGTTGATCTTACGCAGCTCCTCGTAGCCTAAGCCGAGGCGGTCCATCACGCCCGGGCGGAAGCCTTCGACCACCACATCCGATTGCGCGGCGAGTTCGCGAAAGATCCGCTTGCCCTCTTCATGCTTGAGGTTCAAGGTCATGCTGCGCTTGTTTCGGTTGCATAGCAGGAAAGTGCCTGAATCCACCTTGCCAATTGGCGGGAATCCGCGCTGGTAATCGCCACGCCCAGGCTCCTCAACCTTCAAAATGTCGGCGCCCAGATCGCCCAGCAATTGAGTGCACAGTGCGGCAGGAAGCAAACGGCTTGCGTCCAGTACTTTCAGGCCTTCGAGTGCGCCGCGCGCATCTTTCGGGGCGTTGGTACTGCGTTCTGTGGTTGTCATGCGGCAGCCCTTTTTCTTACGCCGCTGCGCTCGTGACCCAGCTGCTTGTCGATTTGTTCGACACAGGCACGCGCCTGTGTCAATATCTTGCGTTCGTGCGTTTTGGTGGCACGGCTGGACAGCACCGAAACGTGCACCGCCGCAACCGTGCTGCCAGTGCCGTCGCGAATAGGCAAGGCATAGCCAACCACACCCGCCATGGCTTCCTGCTCGCTCCTTGAGAAGCCGGCCTCCCTAATGCGTGCGAACTCTTTCTTCAACTGCTTCGCATCGGTGATGGTGAAGGCTGTCATTTTGGGCAGTTTGCCGGCAAGCACATGCGCTTCAAGTCGGCCATCGAGCGCAGCAAAAAGCTTTCCAATGGCGGTGCAGTGCATCATCAACGGCTCGCCCAGCCGAATGTCTAAGGAGATACGCTGGCTGCCCAGGACGCGGTCCACATAGATGATCCGTTGACCCACTCGCAAGGCCAGGTAAACGTCATCTTCAAGCTCTCGAGCAAGGTCCTGCAGGGGCCGCCGAGCCACCGTGCGCAGGTCAAGCGACTGCACGGTGCGCAACGCCAGCGAAACCGTGCGTGGACCGACGGCATAGCGCAGATCGTCATCGACCGTGACAACCTCGGCGCTCACCATGGTTTGCAGCATGTTGTGCAGACTGCTCACGGGCAAGTTAAGCGCTTGTTTGATTTCAGTCAGGCGCAAAGGGATATTGCGCTCGGTTAGTAGCTTGAGGATGTCAAAGGTTCTCAGGTAGCGCTCTGGGCTCATAGTCAATACAGGCTGAATTAAAGAGGAAATTCGTGTTTTCGAAAAAATCGGATATCCTAAGCTAACTCAAGTTACACAATCCGTCAAGTTAATCTCAAAAACAACTTGCCGAGCAAGCTTGGGTGCGTTAAAATTTCCTAATTCTGGAATATTTTTCCAAATTCCGAAATATATAACTCCACTCACAATGCCATGAGCATACCCGAAATTCTGACCATCCCAATGCTGATGAAGGAGCAGGCTAGGCGCTTCGCATCCCATGAAGCGCTGGTTGACGGTACGCGTCGCTTTACGTATTCGCAGCTTCTTGAGCAAGCAAACAATGTGGCGCGGGGGCTTGTCGCCATCGGCGTGGTGCGTGGCGATCGCGTTGCCATCCTCATGGGCAATCGGGCCGAGTGGCTGCTCACATTTTTAGCCATCCAGCAAATCGGTGCCGTGTCAGTTGGCCTCAACACTTGGTCCACGGCCCGCGAACTCGAATACACCCTGATGCATGCGGAGGTCCGCTGCTTGGTGGCTGCAGACCGCCTGCGCAACCAAGATTTCCGCAGTGCCATTGCTGGCATCCTTGCAGGCGGCGGTATTGCCAGTTTGCGAAGCCTAGTCTGGGTCAATGCCGACCTAGCATCGTCGGTGAAGCCGGATGGCAATAGCGCGACTGACACCAAAGAGATCACCTGGAATGAGCTGCTGCGCCGCGGCGAGAACATTGCCCAAGCGCAAGTGGACTCGTCAGCGGGTGCCGTGCAGCCAGACGACGACGCCATTTTGTTGTACACCTCTGGCTCTACGGCAGCGCCCAAGGGCATCTTGCTGAAGCACGGACACTGGGTTAGTAACTCATTTCACATTGGCGAGCGCATGCACGTCACTCACCAAGACAGGCTATGGCTGGCGGTTTCGCTCTTCTGGAGTTTCGGCATTGTCAATGCCGCTCCAAATCTACTCACCCACGGCGGCTGTGTGGTGTTGCAGGAAAGCTTTGACGCTGGCGAAGCGCTGGCGCTCATCGAGCGTGAGCGCTGCTCCATCTTCTACGGCACACCCAACATCGTGCAGGCCTTGTGGGAGCACCCGAAACGAACGCAGCACGACCTATCGTCGCTGCGCAGCGGTGCCACCCTCGGCACTCCCGAGCAGGTTCAGCGCGTCGTTGATCTGGGCGTTCGAGAGATCTGCAACATTTACGGCCTGAGCGAAACATACGGCAATTGCGCTGTGACAGATGCACACGACCCGCTGGATGCAAGACTGCAATCGGTCGGCCGTCCGCTGCCTGGTGTTACCCTGCGCATTTGCCACATTGAATCGGGCGAACTGCAGCCGGCTGGCGAAGTGGGCGAGATCAGGGTCAAGGGACCGGTGGTCAGGGAATATCTCAAGGACCCAGAGAAGACTGCCGAATCATTTGACGATAACGGCTTCTTTTGCACCGGGGACCTGGGCCTGCTCGATACCGAAGGTAGGTTGTACTTTAAGGGTCGCATCAAGGAAATGGTCAAGAGTGGTGGCATCAACATTGCGCCCGCTGAAGTCGAACAAGTGCTCATGCGTCACCCTTCAGTTCGCATCGCCTATGTCATCGGCGTGCCGCACCAGACACTTGACGAGGCGCTTGTTGCCATCGTCATTTCTGAGGCAGGCGCTTTGCCACAACCCGACGAGCTAAAGGCGTTCTGTAAAAAAGAGATGGCCGCCTACAAGGTGCCGCAACAGTTCCACTTCACGACTGAAATCAAGTTACCCCTCACCACCACCGGCAAGGTGCAAAAGGCCAGGCTGCATACGCTCCTGCCAAAAACCGAAGAACCCCAATCATGAGTTCAGAAAATTTCCTGAACGAGCGTCCGAATGCTTGGGGCCGCTGGGGTGAAGATGACGAGGCAGGTGCACTGAATCTGATCGGCCCCGAGCAGGTCAAGCGCGCAGCCGGTCTGGTGCGAACTGGCCAAGTGGTGCGACTCGCGCAGCTCCTCTCAAACAAAACGCCGGTACCACGACACCGCGCGGGACTTCAGCACTTCATGGGACGCGACGGCGGTGATTACGCGGCAGGTGCCAAGCGCCCCGGCGGTTTCCAGTTTGCCGAAGATACAGTGGTCATGCCTTTGCACATCGGCACCCACATCGACGCCCTTTGCCACGCGTGGTGTGACAGCCGCATGTTCAACAACTACCGCGAAGAAACCATGCGCAGCACAAGCGGCGCAACTCGGCTCGGAGTAGAAAAAATGCCGCCGGCGGTCACGCGTGGCTTGCTGTTAGACGTGGTCGGTTTGCGGGGCCGCTCCTTGCACGGTGGTGAAGTAGTCTCTCGGGCTGACCTTGAAGCCTGCCTTGCCGTCGCTCAACTCGAGATCGAGCCGGGAGACGCGGTGCTACTGCACACCGGTTGGCTGGCTGCCCAACAAGGTGTGAGTGACATCGACTTCAATACCGAACCCGGCATCGACTACGAAGCGGGTCTTTGGCTGGCGCAGCGCGACGTTGCTCTCATTGGTGCCGACAATTACGCAGTCGAGGTGCTGCCCTTCGCAGAAGGCACCGTGTTTCCAGTGCACCAGTGCGTGATCCGCGATTTTGGTATTCCTTTGCTTGAAGGCCTGCTGCTAGAACCACTGGTTCGCACTGGCCGACGTGAGTTCCTTTTTGTTGCCGCAGCGCTGCCCATCGTTGGCGCCACCGGCAGCCCGCTCACACCACTGGCAATTCTTTGAAACACAAGGCCATGGAACCTCAAAACACCGGCCCCGGCCCCCTGGCAGGTATCCGCGTCCTCGAGATTGCCTCAATGATTCTCGGCCCACTGGCAGGCCAGTATCTGGGCGACCTCGGTGCAGACGTGATCAAACTTGAGCCCCCAGAGGGCGACCTCACACGCTCGATTGGACCAAGACGCTCACCGCTGATGGGCTCATTTTTTCTCTCCAGCAACCGCAGCAAGCGCAGCATTGTGGTCGACCTGAAGAAGGCCGAAGGACAGGCCATCCTGCGCAGCCTGTTGAAAGACACCGACGTGTTGCTGCACTCCCTGCGCACACCGGCCGCCAACAAGCTTGGTCTTGACTATGAAACGCTCAAGCAGATCAACCCTAGCATCGTGTATTGCCACGTCACAGGCTACAGCGACGAAGGCGCCTATGCAGGTCGACCAGCCTACGACGACATCGGTCAAGCTGCCTCGGGCCTTGCGCAATTACAAACTGCCGTAGCAGGGCAGCCGCGCTTCATGCCCTCTATTTTTGCGGACAAAATTGGCGCACTGCACGCCAGCATCGGCATGCTCGCCGCCATCGCGCACCGTACTGCAACAGGGCAAGGTCAGCAAGTTGAAGTGCCGATGTTCGAAAGCCTGGTAGCGTTCAATATGGCCGAACACCAATGGGGCTTCTGCTTCGATCCGCCCATCGGACCCATGGGCTATCAGCCCGTCAGTACTGCAGCACGGCGCCCCTACAAAACGAAGGATGGTTACCTCGCATTGCTGCCGTATTCAGATGCCAACTGGCGCAGTCTGTTCGAACTTGCAGGTGAGCCGCAGATCATGGATGACCCGCGTTTTTCTACCTTCGCCGCGCGGCAGAAGCACTTTCGCGAGGTCTGGGATGAAATCGAGCGACAGGCCGCACGAAAAACCAATGCAGAGTGGCTGGCGCTGCTGTCGACAGCGGACATTCCTTTTTCGGTCGTCAACTCGCTGGAAGATCTGACCCGAGACCCACACCTTGAGAGCGTAGGATTCTGGACTCTTGCCGAACATCCGACCGAAGGCCAACTGCGCTTTGCCGCCAGCCCAGTGGACCTGCGCGGCTCACCCATGCGCATGACGCGCATGCAGCCACGCCTAGGCGAGCACAGCGCGGAGATCCTGCGCGAGTCCGGATACGACGAACTATCCATTACAAACCTGACCGCCGCCGGCGGCGCCTGCCAAAGCAAACAAACATGATTCCCCGCACCATCTTTACACCCGAACACGAATCGTTTCGCGACACCGTTCGCCGCTTCATCGAAACCGAAGTCACCCCGCACCACGCAGATTGGGAAAAGGCGGGCCAGGTGCCCCGCTCACTTTGGAAAAAAGCTGGCGAACTAGGCCTGCTGTGCGTCAACGCGCCAGAGGCCTACGGCGGTCAGGGCGCCGACTTTCTTTACAGTGCGATTCTCATTGAAGAGATGGCGCGCGTAGGCGCAACGGGTCCGACCTTCTACCTTCACTCGGACATCGTCGCACCCTACATTGTGGATTTCGGTACGGAGGCGCAAAAAACCAAATGGCTTCCAAAGATGGCCGTCGGCGAAGTGGTCGTGGCACTGGGCATGAGCGAGCCGTCCGGCGGTAGCGATGTTCAAAACATCCGCACCCAGGCCATCCGCGATGGTGATGAGTACGTGATCAACGGCCAGAAGGTATTCACCACCAATGGCCATAGCGCAGACCTTGTGCTGCTGGCCTGCAAGACAGACCCCACGCAAAAGGCAAAAGGCGTCAGCTTGATCCTGGTTGAAACCGACAGAGCTGGCTTCACCCGTGGTCGCAAACTCGAGAAAATCGGCTGCAAAGCACAGGACACATCGGAGCTGTTCTTCTCCGACCTGCGCGTGCCGGTGTCCAACTTGCTTGGCACTGAAGGTGGTGGCTTCGGCATCCTGATGACCCAGCTGGCGCAGGAGCGGCTCATTCAGGCCATCCGCGCAGTCTCGGCGTCGGAGGCCGCGATCGAATGGACGCTTGCCTATGCAGTCGACCGCAAGATGTTCGGCCAGACGCTGGCCGACTTCCAGAATACTCGTTTCAGCCTTGCCAACTTACACGCGCAGGTCCTCGCACAACGCGTGTTCGTCGACCGCTGTATGCAATTGCATGCAGCTGGCCAGCTCGATGCTGTTGACGCTGCATCGTGCAAGCTTGTCACGACTGATCTTCAGTTCAAGGTAATGGACGAGTGCCTGCAATTTTTCGGTGGCTGGGGCTATATGTGGGAATACCCGATCGCGCGGGCTTTCGCCGACGCGCGCATGTGCCGAATTGGCGGCGGGACCGCAGAGGTAATGAAACAAATCATCGCCAATTCACTGTTGCCGCGAGTTCGCAAAACCTGATTCGATCAAGCAGCCAGATTTCGTCGTACTTTTTCAATCCTTTTTCTGAATCCAAAACTTTACAAACGAAGATAAGCCAATGAAAAACATTCTTCACAAACTTCTCAAATCAACCCTCGTCTTGAGCAGTATCGCCACTGGCGTTTTCGCGCAAGCGCAGACGAGCTGGCCCGGCACCTCGTCCGTCAAGGTCATTGTTCCGTTCTCTGCGGGTGGTGCCTCCGACGTTCTCACTCGCGCACTGTCCCAGCGCCTACAAGACAAAATCGGCGGCAACTGGGTCGTCGAAAACAGAACTGGCGCAGGCGGAAACATCGGCATGGAAGCTGTCAAGAGCGCAGCGCCCGACGGCACCATGATCTCTTCAGCGACGATCGGCACACTGTCGATCAACCAGTTCTTATTTGCCAAGCTGCCCTACGACCCCGCTGTCGATTTCGAATATGTTTCAAAGGTCTGGGAGAACTGCAACGCATTCGTCGTAGCACCAACCAACCCCGCGCGCAATGTCAAGGAATTTTTGGACTGGGCCAAGCAACGGCCGAAGGGGGTGAACTTCGGGTCAGCTGGCGTTGGCACCACCCCTCACTTGGCGGGGGAACTGTTCCGCGCTCGCACAGGCATCCAGGCCGTGCACATTCCCTTCCGCGGTGCGGCTCAGTCGATGCCAGCCCTGATGGCCGGCGAAACCGATTTCGCCATCGACAACATCGCCAGCTACACACCCTTGATCAAATCAGGTAAGGTGCGCGCACTTGCCGTCACCTGCCCTGAGCGGTGGCCAACCATGCCAGAAGTGCCAACCATGGCCGAGGCTGGCGTGCCAGACTTTGTGGTCACATCCTGGGGCGCTTTCGTTCTGCCAAAGGGCACGCCAGCGGCCATCTCCACCAAGCTTTCTCAGGCAATCGCCGAATTGGCAGCCGACCCGGCACTGAAGGCAAAGTATCTTGAGATCGGTGCCATCATCAAGGCCACAACACCTAAGGAGACTGCCGATTTCGCGGCAAGCGAGCGGGTGAAGTGGAGAGAAGTGGTCAGGATCTCTGGCGCCAAGCTGGACTGACTTCGTATGGGAATTCGAGTCGCCGTCATTGGTGCAGGTGCTGCCGGTCTGTGCTCGGCACGGCACCTTCTGCATCGGGGTGTGGAAACCGTGGTCTACGAGATTGGCAGCTGCATTGGCGGCCTTTGGGTATTTGATAACGACAACGGTCTATCGCCGGCGTACAACTCCCTGCACCTGAACTCCGAAGCCAGAGTGACGGCCTACAAGGACTTTCCGTTTCCGCAAGGCAGCCCGCTCTATCCGGACCACCGTCAAGTGCGTGAGTACTTAGAGGCTTATGCAGAGAACTTCGGTATCACGCCGCACATTCGTTTCTGTTCGCGTGTGACCGAGGTTGCGCCTGCGGGATCAGGGCGCTGGCGCGTCTCGCTGGAAGATGGCAGCAGCGCTGAGTTTGATGCCGTCGTGGTCGGCAGCGGCCACCAAGGTTTGCCAGCCCACCCTAACTGGCGACATGACTTCACCGGCGAATACCTGCATTCGCACAGCTACCGCATTCCAGAAGCGTTCCGAGGCAAGCGGGTACTGGTGGTCGGCATGGGCAACAGCGCGGTTGACATCGCGGCTGACATTTGTGTCGTCACAAAGTCCACGACTCTCTCGGCGCGCTCACCCGTTTTGATGATGCCTCGCATGCTGTTCGGTGTGCCAACCTCACGCGTGTTAGGCCGGCTGGAAAAGCCTTGGATGCCCTGGCCCATTCGGCGCACCATTCGCGAAGCGCTGACCCGCATCGTGCATGGTCGCATGGAGCAATGGGGCTTTGTAACACCCAAGAGCCGGACCCACCCAACCAGCCACCCTAGTCTGATGTCGCATTTCGTTTGGGACCGCATCAAAGCCAAGCCCGGCATCGCATCGGTGAAGGGGCAAGAAGTGACTTTTGTGGACGGCACGAGCGAGATCTATGACAGCGTCATCGTAGCGACCGGCTATCAGGTTGATCTGCCCTTCCTCGCGCCGCAGCTGCGACCCATTGACGGGCATCGACTAGAGC
>JAEMRG010000016.1:0-3347 GCA_016463455.1 Rhodoferax sp. | reverse complement strand
GACTAGAGCTGTTCCTACGGGTTGTTCACCCTGCCCATCCGGGTCTGTATTTTGTTGGTATGTTCAACGTGGCTGGAGGCGGCAACATTCGCATGATGGACGACCAGGCCGAATGGATGACCGACCTCGTGACGGGCCAACTCGCACCGCCAGACCAGGACGCCATCCGAGCAGGAATGCAGGAAGAACAGGCATTCCTGCGCAAGCACTACCCAGCGGCGCCGCGTTATGCGCTTGAACTTGACCCCGTGTTCTACCGCAAGCAGCTGCAGCGCGAGTTCCAGCGCGCACGCGTTGCTCGCAACAACCCACACAGGAGCTCCAATTGACGCTAAGAGACAAGGCCTGCGTGACGGGTGTCGGCGAGACAACCTACATGCGAGGCTCTACCCAGACCGCATTCGAACTGCAAATCGAGGCCTCGCTGAATGCGATTGCAGACGCCGGGCTCGACCCCAAGCAAATTGACGGCGTGATCCCCATTGGCATTGTCAGCGCAACGGCTGAGGATTTTATCGACAACTTCGGCATTCCAGACCTGCGCTTTTCTGCCCTCGTACCGCATGGCGGTGCCAGCCCAGTCATGGCCTTACAGTGCGCTGCTGCTGCAGTTGCCGCAGGCCTGTGCAATCACGTGCTCATTGCCTTTGGCCGCAATGTCACAGGGGCTGCTGCGACCAAGGCAGGTGCGCGTATCCACACCATGCCGCAATTTCACTACGTCACTGAATTCGAGTATCCCATCGGCAATGCTGCGCCTGCTCAGATTTATGCCCCAATGGCCCAGCGGCATATGGCGCTGTATGGCACCAAGGTCTCGCACTTCGGCGAGGTGGCAGTTGCACACCGACAACATGCATTGCTCAACGACAACGCTGTGATGAAAAAGCCAATGACGCTGGAGGACCACGCCAATTCGCGCATGATTGCCGACCCATTTAGGCTGTTTGATTGCAGCCTAGAAAGCGATGGCGGCGCGGCCTGTATCGTCAGCGCCGCCGAGCGCGCTGGTGACCTTAAGCACCGGCGCGTATTTATTTCAGGCACAGCAGCAGGACACCCGGACCAGCCTGGCGCAATCACCCAGCGGCCGGACATGACGAGCCTTGGCATTTCCAAGGCCGCCCAACGGGCCTTCCAAATGGCAGGCGTGACTCATGCTGACATTGACGTTGCTGAAATCTACGACTGCTTCACCTATGCAGTCATCCGCCAGCTGGAAGATCTGGGTTTCTGCAAGAAGGGTGAAGGCGGTCCATTCGTCGAAGGTGGCCGTTTGCGCCTTGACGGAGCGCTGCCCACCAACACCCACGGCGGTTTGCTGTCGCAGGCGCATGTCTGGGGCCTGAACCATATTGTCGAGCTTGTGCGCCAGCTGCGCGGCAATGCTGGCAGAGCCCAAGTGAAGGACGCTGAAGTGGGGCTCGTGACGGGTTACGGCGATCTCGGTGACGGCGCTGTCGCCATTATGCGAAGGGACTGAAATGACACACGACACGAATCCTTCCATGCCCGATACGCCAGCAAGGCCGTCCCCCAAAATCACGCCGCTCTCTGCACCTTACTGGGAAGCTGCCGCGCAAGGTCGCTTGCTATTGCAGAGTTGCGAGAGCTGCGGCAAGGTTCGCCACTACCCCCGCATGCTCTGCGACGCCTGCTACTCGGCCCAAACCAACTGGATACAGGCAAGCCACCTTGGCAAGGTTCACAGTTGGACGGTCTGTCACCACGCATTTCATCCGTCCTTCGTTGCAGACCTGCCTTACACCTTGGTCACCGTTGACCTCGAGGAAGGCGTGCGAGCGCTAGGCCGGTGGCGCGGCGCAGGTCTTGTCATTGGCGATGCCGTCGTCGCCCAATTCGAACAGCGCAGCGAAGGGCCTGAGCTGTTCTTTACTGCCTCACCAAGAACCGAGTGATGAAAGCAACAGCCATGTCGCACACGAAAGCTGATGTTCACGCTGTTGACAACGCTGGCGATGTAGCGGTTGATGTCGATCACCCGGCCGCGCAAGTCGCCAACGGCATGCGCAGCCTGATCACCGCTGCCATCCCTTCGGCACGCGGGATTGAGTTGACCGATCTGGTGCGCAGCGCGGGGGGTCTCTCACGCGAAAACTGGTCCTTTGACGCAACTTGGACCGACGACTCAGGTGTCCACAAATTCCCTCTGATGCTCATGCGTGATGCCGCTGGCACGCTGCTGAACACTGAGCGCCAGCGCGAGTTTTCTGTGCTGAAGGCGCTGGCCAACACCGATGTGCCAGCACCCCGAGTGTTCTGGATTGACAAACCTGGCCGCTGGCTGGGCTCACCCTCGATCGTGATGACACGCATGCCCGGGCAATGCGACTACATGGTCCTCAACAGTTCGAGACCATTAGACGTGCGCCTGACACTGGCCCGGGCCTTTACTGGCCTGATGTCCAAGCTGCACACAGTTGACTGGCAAATGCAGGGCCTCGCCGGCAGCCTAGGATTACCTGACGGCAAGCCCTCTCTGCATGAGCTGTCTCACTGGGAGGCTGAGTACCGCAAGGCGCAACTCGAGCCGCACCCCGAACTCGATTACATCCTGGCCTGGCTTAAGCGCCGAGCCCCAAAGGCCGAAGCCATCGTGCTGGTGCATGGCGACTTCAAGCCGGGCAATGCGCTGGTCGAGGGCAACCGCATCACTGCCAAGCTTGATTGGGAGACCGCGCACTTGGGCGATCCTCTGGAAGACCTTGGCTGGGTGACCAACCCAGTTCGCAAGCGCGAGCACCAGATCCCCGGCCACTGGGAGCGGCGCGAGATCGTTGCCGCCTATCGGGAGCTGACCGGCCGCACTGTGCGCGAGGCCGACCTGCTGTGGTGGAACGTTTTCTCGTGCTGGAAGCTGTCGGTGATCCAGCTAACGGCAGTAGCCGAGTTTGTGGCAGGCCGCTACAACCGAGTGTTCCAAACCCCGTCTTGGTTGTATCGGCCGATGTTTCAAATGATGGAGACTGCAGATAGCGCAGACAGCACTGATGGCGCATTTGGCGAAGGGAGCAAGCCATGAGGCCAAGCATCGAAGAGCAATTGAAGGGCACTTGCAGAGTCCTTGAAAACGTCGTGGCGCCTTGCGTCAACGACCCGATGGCCCGCAAGATACTTGATGGACTTATCGCCAACCTGAGCATGCTCATCAGTGCCTTGCCCGCGGTGCCGGGATTCCTGCGCCAAGACAACGAAACCACCGTGCAACTCCTGTCGACGCTGGCCAGCTCGCTCCCTGCAGAACTCACAGCGCGGGTGGCCGACACCCTGGACAAGCCCGAGCCGGACCCTGTCGATGTGGCGGCCCTTGACGCGCGCAACGCCAG
>JAEMRG010000206.1 GCA_016463455.1 Rhodoferax sp. | reverse complement strand
TATTGATCAGTGTGGCCGATTGCAGCGTCGCAGGGTCTTGCCCTTGCAGCCAAGCGCTTAGGCGCGCCGCAACCGGTGCCGCATTAGCCAGGTCTGCTTGCCATTGCTCCAGCGTTGCGCCGCGCTGGGCGGCCAAGGCATCGAGCGATGCATTGGATTGGCGGGAAATGCACAGCAGCAGCGCGCCGGGCTGCAGCAGTTGTTCGGCCATCGCCAGGCCCATGCCGCGCGAGGCACCAGTCAAAATCGTTAGTCGTTGTTGCATAGATTCAATCGCCAAGGGTAAGAAGTAAGCTGATTTTGGCAGGGCGGGGCATGTATGGGTGCAGCGCAGCGCTCGGTCACAATCGGCGCATGGCCCTCAAATCAACGATTTTCAAAGCAAACCTGCAAATTGCAGACATTGACAACAGCTATTACGCCGACCACACGCTCACGCTGGCCCGCCATCCCAGCGAAACCGACGAACGCATGATGGTGCGCCTGTGCGCGCTGGCCTTGCAGGCGCATACCCTCAACAGTGTGTGTAATGGCGACGCTACCTTGGCTTTCGGAGCCGGTCTGTCGGACCCGGACGAGCCCGATGTCTGGCTGCGCGATTTCACCGGCCGCACCCGGGTCTGGATTGAAGTGGGCCAGCCCGAAGACAAGCCGCTTATCAAAGCCTGCGGCAAGTCAGACCAAGTCTTGTTGTACTGCTTTAACCACGCCGCCGAAGTGTGGTGGCGCAGCATGGAAAGCAAACTCAGCCGCCCGCAAAACCTGCGCGTTTACCGCGTTCCCACCCTGGCCTCGCAAGCGCTGATTCCCCTGGCCCAGCGCAGCATGCAATTGCAAGCCACGGTGCAAGAAGGCGTGCTCACCTTGGGCGATGCCAGTACCACGGTCGATATAGAGGCGGTACGTTGGAAGTAGCGTTTGTGCAAGGCGTGCGCTAGCCTAGCCCGGGCGCCGCTCGTAGGCCGGCAAGTCGTCGGGAATATGGTGAAAAGGCTGTTTGTCGATGGTAAAAATCGCCACGGTCGGCTTGAAAACCGAAGGGTCGTCCAGTGTGCCCACTTTGACAATCATGGAGCCGGGCCGTTTGGGGCTTTGGGTGCCTAGCGAGGTGCCGCAATGGCTGCAAAAAAAGCGCGTTACTGGGCTTTCCAAATCGCTGCGTTTGAAGGTGGTAGGCTCGCCGCGCGTAAAGCGAAAGCCCTCCAAAGGCAGCACCATCGCGACATTGGGGTTACCCCCGGAAATGTACTGACACTCGCGGCAATGGCATTGCAGCGACATCTGCGGCGCGCCCGTGGCCTCGTAGGCAATCGCCCCGCAATAACAACGACCGGTAATGGACATGGTGTATTCCTTTGCTTGTGATGCGCCACAGCCCTGGTGCCCGACGCTGCGGGCTACTGTAGCGCGAGGTGGTGCAATCCAATGGCCATAGGGTGCTAACAACTCAAATAAACTAAGCGTCAAATAAATAATCTCAGGGCGGTTAGTATGAATGCTTCGGCACACCATCTCATGTTTCACGGTTCCATCGTTTTGCTGTACGGATTGCTGTGTGGCGCACCCTATGCACGCGCGATCAATCGCAGTGCGCCCGCGCACGTGGTGCATTCTTGGCGCGTTGCACACGCTAGCCTGCCCATGGGTGCAACATTGATGCTGGTGGTGGCGGTGCTGCTGCCTGTATTGCCGGACATTGCGGCTTTACAGTGGACCATTGCGCTGGCCTTGATTGTTTCATCTTATGCTTTTGTCGTCGCGCTGACGCTTGCGCCCGTCCTAGGACACCGGGGTTTGTCTTCCCAAGGGCCAGTCGCTGCCAAGCTGGTGTTTGTGGGCAACTTGATCGGTGCATGGGCTTCGATGGTGGCTGCGGTGGCCTTGGTATGGGCCAGCTATCTGGCCTTGTAAACCTCGGTCCTCCGGCCTGAAAGTTATGTCTTGGCGGTACCGTTCGCCTAGTGGCGGCCTCTAGCCCTAACTCTTTACTATCGGGCCATGAACTCCGATATCCACACCCAGATCGACCTGCAAACCTATCCACTGGACCAGCCCGGCTCGGAGCCTTGGCTGGCACTGGTGCAGCGCTGTCGCGCTGACTTGGAGGCGGTGGGCATGTATGAGTTGCCGGGCTTTTTAAAGGCCCAGGCGCTGGCCGAATGCGTGGCGAAGGTGACGCCGCGCATGGCGAGCGAGTCGGCTGAGATTAGGCGTGAGCACAATATTTATTTCCTGAACCGGGTGGAGGGTCTGTCTGACGACCACCCAGCACTTCGAAAAATCACCACCATCAACCACACTTTGTGCGCCGACCAATTGCGCGATACGCCGCTGACCCTGGTGTACGAGTGGCCGCAGTTCCGGCAATTTATCGCGGCCACCATGCAATTGCCGGTATTGCATGTAATGGACGACGAGTTGGCCCGCGTCAACGTCTTGAGCTACCGGCCCGGCGAAGCGCTGAACTGGCATTTCGACAGGTCTGAGTTCACCACCACCTTGCTCTTGCAGCGCGCCGGACAGGACGGAATTTTTCAGTACCGGCGTGGCTTGCGCACCGACACCGACCCCAACTACGAGGGCGTGGCTCGCATGCTGGCCGGCCAGGATCCACAAGTCATCAGCGCGGACCTAGAGCCTGGCGCCTTGAACGTCTTTCGTGGCCGCAACACCGCACATCGCGTGACCACTGTAGGCGGCAACCAAGAAAGGCTAGTGGCGGTTTTTTCTTTGTACGAGAAATCGGGCGTGCGCTTTACCGAGGCAGAAAACCTGGGTTTTTACAAGCGGGCGAGGGCGCTTTCAGCGTGAGCGGATCGCTCAATCCTGCACCGCTTCCACAAAGAACTTCACCCGCCGCACGCCGTTCCATTCGTCCGCGTCTAGGCGAAAGGCCATGGTGACTTTGGCCGGCAGGGGGTCGGTGTGGCCGAACCAGATGCCGTCCACCGGTTCGCCCTGGTGTTTGAGCTTGAGCGCGAGATGCTTTTCGCCGACGATGCGTTGCGACAGCACTTCTACCTCTTCGCTAAAGGTGGGTGCGGCAAAGCCCTGGCCCCAGACTTCTTTGTGCAACGTGTCCACCAGGTCCACGCGGCGGTATTCGGGGGCCAGCGGGCCGTCCGTGGCCAGGCGCCGCTGCAAGGTGGCCTCGTCCAGCCATTCGTGCGCCACTTCGCTTAGGGCTTGCTCAAAAGTGTCCAGGTGTTCTTCGCTGATGGTGCAGCCTGCCGCCATGGCATGGCCGCCAAAGCGCAACAGCACGCCGGGGTAGCGCTTGGCCACCAGGTCCAGCGCGTCGCGCAAATGAAAGCCGGCGATCGAGCGACCCGAGCCCTTGAGTTCATGCTCCTTACCCGGCGCCTGGCTGGCGGCAAACACAAAGCTGGGCCGGTGGAATTTGTCTTTGATGCGCGCGGCCACGATGCCGACCACGCCTTCATTAAAGTCCGGGTCGAACACGCAAATCGCCGGTGGCGCCTCGTCCTCGGCGTCAAACAAGGACTCGGCTACTTCCATGGCCACGTCGCGCATATCGCCTTCGATGACACGGCGATCGCGGTTGATGCCATCGAGCGCGCGCGCCAGTTCGTCGGCACGTGCCGGGTCGTCGGTGAGCAAACATTCAATGCCCAACGTCATGTCCGACAGGCGCCCCGCCGCATTGATGCGCGGCCCCAGCGCGAAGCCGAAGTCCTGGCTGGTGGCAATGGCCGGTTTGCGCCCGGCTGCGCGAAACAAAGCCTCCATGCCCGCAGGCATGGCCCCGGCACGCACCCGCCTTAAGCCTTGTGCCACCAAGCGGCGGTTGTTGGCATCCAGGCGCACCACATCGGCCACCGTGCCCAGCGCTACCAGCGGCAGCAGCGTGTCCAGCTTGGGCTGGGTGACAGCATCAAACACACCGCGCGAACGCATTTCCGAGCGCAGCGCCAGCAGCACATAAAACATCACGCCCACACCGGCCAGCGCTTTGCTGGCAAA
>JAEMRG010000205.1 GCA_016463455.1 Rhodoferax sp. | reverse complement strand
GGCCCGTTCACGGTGTTTGCACCCACAGATGCAGCCTTCGCCAAGATTCCTAAAGCCGACTTGGATGCTTTGCTCAAAGACAAGGCCAAGCTCACTGCTGTACTTACGTACCATGTGGTCGCCGGTAAAGTGATGGCCGCTGACGTAAAAGCGGGCAAAGTCAAAACTGTGCAAGGCTCTGAACTGACCATCTCCACCACGGGTGGCGTCATGGTCGACAAAGCTAAAGTTACAGCTACTGACATCGTGGCTGACAACGGCGTTATCCATGTCATCGACAGCGTGATCATGCCCAAGTAAAACAACTGATAAAGCGTTTGCTGTTTTGTTTTTGGGGAGCTTTAATGCTGACTGTATATTTAGCAATAACAAAGCTCCCCAAAGCACGCAAAGCAGCAAGATTGCAACGACAAGACATGTGAAACTGGTGCCAGATATTCAGCCTCTAAAGCCGAACATCTCGGCGTCAGTGTCGTTTCAACCTACCTCCAATGACAGTCCATTCATAAAGAAACCTAAGCGTTAAGGGACTAGGTGCAAGCACGCAATCTCGGGCCTTCAGTCCCGGTTTATCTGGCACGCTGCGACCCGCCATGGACCTTGCCCACATTACGGCGTAATGAAATACAACTTGAAATCAAAGTCCCCGATTCCTTAAATGGAACTTGCGTAAGCACGGGGATATTTGCGAGCAATCGCTTTCGAACAAGTGAACATGTAGGTAATCAATCAAATTTAACTTGAGCATGTAGTGATAAATGTTAATTTCAAAACTTAAAAATTATTGGGCTTCCTTGCCGGATTTCAGTATGAGCCACATACTGCTTCGAATCCCTTTAGCCATCGTGTTCATTCAGCAGGGATTAAGCAAGTTTCCTGTGGATGCTGGAGCTGGAGCTGCTTTTGGCATACCTTTTCTTGTTTGGTGGTTCGTTTGCTATGGAGAGGTTGCTGCAGGCGTTGGTCTTCTGGTTGGTGCTTTGGCGACTTTGCCCCGTATCAAAGAAATGCCTGTCATAGCTGAGTTGGGTGACTTACTCACTAGATTCAGCGGGATAACAATGTGCTGTGTTGTCACAGGTGTTATCTGGGTCGTCATCAAACCAGAAAGCTTAATTCAATTTGTATTTAACGACTACCTTCACTTGTCTCTTTGGGTTGGCGGACTTTACTTTGGACTTCGAGGAAATTGGGCGGTTGCAATCCAAAAACAAAATCGATATTGATGACTTCATCAGCAATATCGGGTGATCGCAGCTCAAACCGAGATCGTCGAATTCAAGTCAAACCTCTAAGCTCGGACACATGACCGTGCCTAGTTAGCGCGCGGCGAGCCAAAGTAATGTTATTTAATGAAACTTCCCTTGGGTCGAACCGCTCTGAACAACCAAATTTTGTTCAGGTTGGCCCAGAGCCTGTTTTGCAGAGACCAGCAAATTCACGGCTCGGAACCAAGTACGAAAACGCAAGCAGATTTTTAGACAAACTGGGTTTAAGACGCCTTTCCCATACCGCTGACGCAGTCAGGAGCCCAAAACAAAAAGCCCCGCGTGGTGCGGGGCCTGAAAGTGCCTCAAGGCCTGCTGCGCAGGTTTGAGGTATTTGAACTGGCGGAGAGAGTGGGATTCGAACCCACGGTACCTTGCGGTACGCCTGATTTCGAGTCAGGTACATTCGGCCACTCTGCCATCTCTCCGGGTCGCTATTGCAGCGGATACCAATTCTATCAGGGGTGCAGCGTCTCCATGCCGCCCATATAGGAGCGTAGCGCCTCGGGCACAGTGAGCGAGCCGTCCGCGTTTTGGTAGTTCTCCAACACCGCCACCAGGGTGCGGCCTACGGCCAGTCCCGAGCCGTTAAGCGTGTGCACCAATTCGTTCTTGCCTTGCGCATTTTTGAAGCGCGCCTGCAAGCGACGTGACTGAAAGCCCTCGCAATTAGAGCAACTGCTGATTTCGCGGTAGGTGTTTTGCGCCGGCAGCCACACCTCTAGGTCATAGGTCTTGGCCGCGCCAAAGCCCATGTCGCCGGTACACAGGCTCATCACGCGGTAAGGCAGGCCCAGCTTTTTTAGAATAGCTTCGGCGTGGCCGGTCATCTCTTCCAGCGCGGCATAGCTGTGGTCTGGGTGCACGATTTGCACCATTTCCACCTTGTCAAACTGGTGCTGGCGAATCAGGCCACGGGTGTCGCGCCCGTAGGAACCGGCCTCGGAGCGAAAACAGGCGGTGTGCGCCGTCAGCTTCATCGGCAGCTGGTTCTCGGCGAGCACGGTGTCACGCACAAAATTGGTCAGCGTCACTTCGCTGGTAGGGATGAGATAAAGCGCGGCGTTGTCTGCTGCCTGCGCGTCCTGCCCGCCTTTTTTGGCGGCAAACAAATCTTCTTCAAATTTGGGCAGCTGGCCGGTGCCACGCAGGGTTTCGGCATTGACGATGTAGGGCGTGTAGCACTCGGTGTAGCCGTGCTCCTGGGTTTGTACGTCCAGCATGAACTGGGCAATCGCACGGTGCAATCGGGCCATCGGGCCTTTCATCACGGTAAAGCGTGCGCCGCTGAGTTTGACGCCCATGTCAAAGTCCAGGCCCAAGGGTTCGCCCACATCCACATGGTCTTTGATGGTGAAATCCATGGCCTTGGGCGCGCCCCAGCTGCGCACCACCACATTGGCATGCTCGTCTTTGCCCACCGGTACGCTCTCGTGCGGCAAATTGGGCACGTTGAGCAATAAGGCCTGCATATCGGCCTGAATGCCCTCCAGGCGTGCGGCCGAGGCGTCCAGCTCGGATTTGATGTCGGCGGTCTGCGCCATCACCACATCGACCTCGGCCTGCCCTGCAGCGCCCTGGGCCTTGAGTTGGCCGATCTGCTTACTCAGGCTGTTGCGCTTGGCTTGCAGCTCTTCGGTGCGGGTTTGGATGGTTTTGCGCTCGGCTTCCAGCCCGGTAAACACGTCCACCGGCAAAAACGCTTGCGGGCTTTTGCGGGTTTCAAGGCGGGCCAGCACCGAAGGCAGGTCTTTGCGTAGCAGGGTGATGTCGAGCATGGTGGTTTTGTATGGGTTCGGGCACAGGCCGAAACCGCCGATTTTAGGCGGGCCGGGCGCTAGGTCCCGGGCTAGTCCGCTTAGGGTGCTGGTGTGCTTTGGCCGTCGGCATCGGGCTTGAGGCCCTTGGGCAGCGGGAACTTGATGGTCTCGACCACGCCGTCCATGCGGCGCACAGACAGAGCGCCCAGTGAGCGCAGGCGCGAGATGACGGCCTGCACCAAAATCTCGGGGGCCGAGGCGCCCGCCGTTAGGCCTACGCGGCTGCGGCCTACAAACCAAGCCGGGTCCAGCTCGTTGGCGTTGTCCACCATATAGCTGACCGTGCCCAGTTTTTGCGCCACTTCGCGCAAGCGGTTGCTGTTGGAGCTGGTGGGGCTGCCCACCACAATCACGATGTCCACCTGCGGGCTCATGATCTTGATGGCGTCCTGGCGGTTTTGGGTGGCGTAGCAAATGTCCTGCTGCTTGGGCTCGCGCACTTGCGGAAAACGGGCTTTGACGGCTGCTGCAATGTCTGCTGCGTCATCCATGCTGAGCGTGGTTTGCGTAACCAGCGCCAGCTTGGCTGACTGCCCCGGTTGTACGCGGGCCACATCGGCTACGTCTTCCACCAAGTGGATGCCGCTGTCCAGTTGGCCCATGGTGCCCTCCACTTCCGGGTGCCCTTTGTGGCCGATCATGATGAACTCATAACCCTCTTTGTGCAGCTTGGCCACTTCCACATGCACTTTGGTCACCAAGGGGCAGGTGGCGTCAAATACCTTAAAGCCCCGCTGAGTCGCCTCGTCTTGAATCGCCTTACTCACCCCATGCGCGGAAAAAACCAGAGTCGCACCCGGCGGCACATCGGCCAGGTCTTCGATAAAGATAGCGCCCTTGGATTTGAGGTCGTTCACCACGAAAGTGTTGTGCACGATTTCATGGCGCACATAAATCGGCGCGCCGAATTTGGAGA
>JAEMRG010000204.1 GCA_016463455.1 Rhodoferax sp. | reverse complement strand
GTGCATCGAGCATGTGCTACACCAGCGGCACCACGGGCAACCCCAAGGCCGCGCTTTACAGCCACCGATCAACCATCCTGCACGCTTGGGCTGGTGCCATGCCTGACGCCTTGAACATGAGCGCGCGCGACAGCGTGCTGCCGGTGGTGCCTATGTTCCACGTCAATGCCTGGGGCCTGCCGTATTCAGCGGCTATGACCGGTGCCAAGATGGTCTTCCCCGGCCCAGCCATGGACGGAAAGTCCATCTTCGATTTGATTGAATCCGAAAAAGTGACTTTCGCTGCCGGCGTGCCCACGGTGTGGCAAATGATGCTCGGCCACATGCAGCAGGGCGGTTTGCGTTTTTCCACGCTCAAGCGCACCGTGATCGGCGGCTCGGCCTGTCCGCCGGCCATGATCTCTGCATTCAGTGACACCTACGGCGTGGAGGTGCTGCACGCCTGGGGCATGACCGAAATGTCGCCCTTGGGAACCGTCTGCACGCTGAAGAACAAACACCTGGGCTTGGATACCAGCCAGAAAATGGCGGTGCGTATCAAGCAAGGGCGCGGCATTTATGGCGTGGACATGAAAATCGTCGATGAACAAGGCGATGAATTGCCCTGGGATGGCAAGGCCTATGGCGATTTGTTGGTCAAAGGCCCGTGGGTGATACGCGAATACTTCAAGGGCGAGGGTGGCTCCCCGCTGGTCAATGGCTGGTTCCCCACCGGGGACGTGGCCACCATCGATGCCGACGGCTATCTACAAATCACCGACCGCAGCAAGGATGTAATCAAGTCCGGCGGCGAGTGGATCAGTTCGATTGACGTGGAAAACATCGCCATGGCGCACCCGGCAGTGGCCATGGCCGCTTGCATTGGCATGAAGCACCCCAAATGGGACGAGCGCCCGGTGGTGGTGGTGGTGAAAAAGCCCGGTGCCGAAGTTGGGCGTGAAGAGTTGCTAGGCTTTTTTGAAGGCAAAACCGCCAAGTGGCAGATCCCGGACGACGTTATTTTTATCGACGCTATTCCGCTGGGCGCGACCGGCAAGATGCAAAAAGTCAAATTGCGCGAGACCTTAAAGGACTACCAACTGCCAACGGCCTGAGGCCAGATTTACGCATTGGTGCGCAGCACGCAGGGTTTATCTAGCGTTTTACCCTATTGAAGTCCCTGCGTGTGGCTACGCCGCGTTTGCGGACTGGGTGTTTATCACTTTGGTGACTAATCTAGGGTCAAACCCTTGGGGCTGCAAGGTGGAAGTCTTGTAACCTCGGGTACTTAGATTTCATAGGAGAACGTTCGGTGTCTATCCAATTCAAAATCATGACGGCGGCTGTTGCTCTAGCAAAGAAGTGATTTACGGTCTGGATCCACGGTAGCGTCGTTCAGGGCGCCTCGCTCACCCTTGAAAGCTTGCAGGTTGCCATGGAATTTTTTCTTATTTCAAGTCTGAACGGCCTGAGCTACGGCTTGTTGCTGTTCATGCTCAGTTCGGGTCTGACCCTGATTTTTAGCATGATGGGTGTGCTGAACTTTGCGCATGCTAGTTTTTATATGCTGGGGGCCTATATCGGCTACAGCATTGCCCAATGGGTGGGGTTTTGGCCGGCGATGGTGCTTGCGCCTGCGCTGGTAGGTGGCTTGGGAGCCCTGTTCGAGCGCTACTGTCTGCGCCGCGTACACAAATTCGGCCATGTGCCTGAGCTCTTAATTACCTTTGGCCTGACTTATGTGGTGCTGGAAGTGGTGCAACTGGTCTGGGGCCGCATTGCGGTGGACTTTGCGCCACCCGCACTCTTGCAAGGCCCGGCTTTTACGCTGGTGAACCATTCGGTGGCGGGTCTGAGTTTGCATTGGGGCGCTGTGGCGCCCGAGCTGTGCAGTTCTGCCGATGCCGCGCTCCGGATGGTGTGCTCGCCCTTTCCGGCAACGCGTGGGTTCATGATGCTGGTAGCTATCACCATGCTAGCGTCCATCTGGCTGTTGCTGACCCGCACTCGGGTCGGCTTGGTCATTCAAGCCGCGTTGACGCATCCTGATGCAGTGGAGTCCTTGGGGCATAACGTGCCGCGCGTGTTCATGCTGGTATTCGGCGCCGGTGCCGCTTTGGCTGGTTTGGCGGGTGTGATCGGGGGCAGCACCTTTTTGACCGAACCTGCTATGGCCGCGACCGTTGGCTCGATTGTGTTTGTGGTGGTGGTGGTTGGTGGTCTGGGCTCTTTGTCGGGCGCGTTTATCGCGTCGCTCTTGATTGGCATCGTCCAAACCTTTGCCGTATCGCTGGATTACTCGGTGGGCAGCGTGCTGGCCTCTATCGGCATGGCGCTGGCGCCTTCCTGGCAGGGCACCACCCTGGCGCGGCTGACGATTGCCCAGGTGGCGCCCATATTGCCGTATTTGATGCTGGTCTTGATTCTGATTTTTCGTCCGCGCGGCCTTTTAGGGAGCCGCGAGGGATGAGTGCCGCAAGCTATACCGGAGCGCGCTGGGGCTCTATGGGCTTGTGGTTAGCCTTTGCCTTGCTAATGCTGGTCATGCCCCGTGTATTTGACAGCGGCTTGTCCATTACCATGCTCTCGCAAATGGGCATCGCCATCATTGCCTGTTTGTCCTACAACATGCTGCTGGGGCAGGGCGGCATGCTCAGTTTCGGCCATGCGGTGTACACCGGCCTCGGCGCGTTTGTGGCAATCCATGCGCTCAACGCCTGGTGCGGCCCCAGCCCGGCGCTGCCAGTTTCGCTGGTACCCCTGGTGGGCGGAGTCGCGGGTATGGGTTTTGCGATGCTGTTCGGCTATGTGACTACGCGCAAATCCGGCACGACCTTCGCCATGATTACCCTGGGCCTGGCCGAACTGGTGTTTGCCATGTCCTTGATGGTGCCGGAGTTTTTCGGCGGCGAGGGCGGGGTGTCAGGCAACCGGGTGGTCGGCACACCGGTGCTGGGCATTAGCTACGGGCCGGCCGAGCAGGTGTATTACTTGATCGCCATTTACACCTTGGTTTGCGTGGTCTTGATGTATGCCTTCACGCAAACCCCCTTGGGTCGCTTGCTCAACGCGGTGCGCGACAACCCGGAGCGGGTGGAATTTATTGGCTACAACCCCCAGCGCATCCGCTACACCGCCTTCATCATCGCCGGATTTTTCGCCGGCATATCTGGCGGCCTAGGGGCCTTGAATTTTGAAATTGTCAACGCTGAGGTCGTGGGCGCGGCCCGTTCCGGCGCCTACCTCCTGTTTACGTTTTTAGGTGGCGCTACCTTCTTTTTCGGTCCCATCCTCGGTGCGGTGTTGATGGTGCTGGCCTTTGTCATGCTGAGTGAACTCACCAAGGCCTGGCTACTCTATCTGGGTGCGGTGTTTATGCTGATGGTGATGTTTGCCCCGGGTGGCCTGGCCAGCCTGGTCATGCTTAATCTGCGGGTGGCCCGCCAGGGCAAGTTGCGTGTGTTGCTGCCGGTCTATGGATTGCTGAGCGCCAGCAGCGTGGTGTGTGGTCTGGGTTTTTCTGCCTTGGTAGAAATGGTCTACCACCGCCAACTCGATGCTGCGATGGGCCCGGTGCTCGTCTTTTTAGGCATGGGCTTGGACACTTCTTCTGCCGTGCATTGGACTGGCTTGCTGGTCTATTTGGCCCTTAGTGTGGTGGGGTTTGAATGGTCGCGCCGCCGTTTTGCGCTGCAATGGGATGCGGTGCACCAAAGCATGGAAGACGAGCGCTTACGCGCCGCCATAGCGCCATGATTGCTCCCACCTTGGTGCCGGCTTTGGAATTGCGCGATGTCCGCAAAAGTTTTGGCAATACGGCGATTATTCGCGGAACCGATCTGGTGGTGCAGTCTGGCGAACGCGTGGCCATCATCGGCCCTAACGGAGCGGGAAAATCCACACTGTTCAACCTAATTAGCGGTCGTATGCCCCTAAGTGGCGGCGATATTTTCTTGCACGGGCAGTCGATCCAAGGCAAAAAACCTTTTGAGATTAACCGCCTGGGCCTGTCGCGCAGCTTTCAGATCACCAATATTTTTCCCAAGCTCAGCGTGTTTGA
>JAEMRG010000203.1 GCA_016463455.1 Rhodoferax sp. | reverse complement strand
CGCTCGGCCATCTGCGCGGGGGACATGCTGGGCAGAATATCTTTTTCGAGCAGGGCGGGCAGGTCCAGGCGCGCGGCGTCTAGTTGTACCGGGTAGTGCGTGGGCATGCCGGCTTTCCAGCCGAAGGCCGCTAGGTAGTTGGCTACCGAGCCGATGGCATCTGTGCTGTTGTCAAACAAATCTATTTGGCCATCGGCGTCAAAGTCCACGGCGTATTTTTGCCAGCTAGAGGGCATGAACTGCGCGATACCCATTGCACCGGCATAGCTGCCGCGTACCGTCAGCGGGTCGCGCCCGGTGGCCTGGCACCAGACCAAAAACGCCTCCAACTCTTGCAAAAAATAGGCGGCGCGGGCCGGGGCTTTGGGGTGGCTGGCGGGAAAGTCAAAAGCCAGGGTGGCTAGCGCATCGAGCACACGGTATTTGCCCATGCGCTTGCCATAAAGCGTTTCCACGCCCAGTATCCCCACGACCAAGGAGGCAGGCACACCGGTCTGGCGTTCTGCCTGCTCTAGGACCTTGGCATTGCGCAACCAAAATTGCACACCGGCCTGGACGCGTACCGGCTCCACCATGCGATTGCGGTAGGTCTGCCAATTGCGCACACCCGGGTCGGGTGCAGGGGTGACGGCGCGCACCACCTCGGGCAGCATCTGCGCCTGCGCCAAGGTGGCGCGCACCCAACTGCGGCTCAGGGCATGACTTTGGGCGATGGCATCCGCTGCCTCGCGCACGGCGGGCTGCATGGCGTAACTGCCCGCTGCGCTGGCTTTGGCAGCCAAGCATTTGCGTTTCTTGGTTTTCTTACCTTGCTTGTCTTTGGCGGCGCTTGGGCCTTTGCCAGCCTGCGCAGGGCCGCAGTCGCGCAGCGCGGTGGTCTTGGCCGCGACTTTGGCTTGGGGCCGTGCCGCCTGGGCGGCACTGTTGTAGCCGCAGGCCAGTGCCATCAAAGCCGTAAACACGATCCAAAGTGCGGGGCGATAGTGGCGCGGGGGTGGGTAGAGGTGGGGCGGACGGTGCATAAACGGACTGCATTCTGTCTGATCGCGCGGCGTGGCTTTGCGCGCAGGGCCGCCACTAGAATCCGCCCCACGCACGCACGCGGAAAACCACGCACAAAACCATGCACAAAACCGGTTATTTCACCCACCCCAGTTGCCGGCGGCACGAGATGGGCGCGGGCCACCCGGAATGTCCCGAGCGCTTGGACGCCATCCAGGATCGCTTGCTGATCAGCGGTATGTTGGCCGTCTTGGAGTCGCACGAGGCCCCGGCAGCGGACGCCGACCAATTGGCGCTGGCCCATGGGCACGGCTATATCGACACCATAGACCGCATGCACAAAAACCTGGCTTTTGAGCATCAGCAAACCGGGCGCGCCTATGCCGCCATCGACCCCGACACCAGCATGAACCCGCACAGCTGGCAGGCCAGTTTGCATGCGGCGGGCGCCGTGATTGCGGCTACCGATGCGGTGATGGCCGGTGAACTAGAAAACGCGTTTTGCGCGGTGCGCCCGCCCGGCCACCATGCCTGCCGCGACCGCGCCATGGGCTTTTGTATTTTCAACAATGTGGCGATTGCGGCGCGCCATGCCTTAGAGCACCATGGCCTGCAACGCGTGGCCATAGTGGACTTTGATGTCCACCACGGCAATGGCACTGAGGACATTGTGAGTAATGACCCGCGCATTTTGATGGTGGGGTTCTTTCAGCATCCGCATTACCCCTATAGCGGCGCCGACGGGCATGCCGACAATATCTTGAACGTGCCGGTGCCCGCCTATACCAAGGGTGATGCGGTGCGCGCGCTGGTGCAAAGCCAATGGCTGCCGCGCTTGGCCGCGTTTGCGCCCGAGATGGTTTTCATCAGCGCCGGTTTTGATGCCCACCGCGACGATGACCTCGGCCAGATGGGCCTGGTCGAAGCCGATTACGCCTGGATCACCCAGCAGCTTAAAGACGTGGCGCGCACCCATGCCAAGGGCCGCATCGTCTCCAGCCTGGAGGGCGGCTATAACCTGCGGGCATTGGGGCTCAGCGTGGAAGCGCACTTGCGGGTCTTGGCGGATGTTTAGGGGGTCCTTGGACGCAGACCGCGGCAGCCCATGGCTGCTTGCCGGCATCTTTGCTGAAAGAGGCCCCACATGAGCAGCGTGCGCATGGCGGCGCCGCCACCGATTGAGGACTTGGGGGCCTGGCTAGAGGCCTTTACCCAGCCCACGGTCGTGATCGAGTTAGCTGCCTTGGCCCTGAGTGCCGCCGTAGCCTGGGGCCTGGTGCGCGCGCTGGCTACCGCTTTGGGGCGCGATCAGCGTTCGGTCTGGTTCGGGCGCAAAGACATCGACGGCGTGCTTTTCCCGGCGGTCCTGCTCTGCCTGGTGTTTGCCGCCCGCGCGGTCTTGGAGCGGCAGCTCAATGTGGTGGTTTTGCAAGTGGCGATGCCGGTGATGTTGGCCCTGGTGGTGATACGTACCGGCGTCAAAGTGTTGCAACTGGCTTTTTCGCAGACGCGCTGGGTGCGGGCCTTGGAGCAAACCATTTCCTGGCTGGTTTGGTTGGCGCTGGTCTTGTGGGTCAGCGGTCTATTGCCCCTGGTGCTTGACGAACTGGACCAAATTGGCTGGAAAGTTGGCACTGCCCGCTTGTCGGTGCGCAACATCATTGAAGGCTTGCTCACCGCCAGTGCGGTGCTGATCGTCACGCTGTGGATTTCGGCGGCGATTGAGTCGCGCCTTTTGCGTGCTGCCACCGGTGGCGAGTTGTCGGTGCGCAAGGCCATCAGCAATGCCACGCGGATTACCTTGTTGTTTCTGGGCCTGATCTTGGCCTTGTCGGCGATAGGCATTGACCTGACGGCACTGTCTGTATTGGGGGGCGCTTTTGGTGTGGGCATTGGTTTTGGCTTGCAAAAGCTGGCGGCCAATTACATCAGCGGCTTTTTAATTCTCACTGAGCGTAGCCTGCGCATAGGCGATAACGTGCGGGTCGATGACTTTGAAGGCATCATCACCCAGATCAATGCCCGCTACACCGTGGTGCGCGCCATTACCGGGCGCGAGGCGATTGTGCCCAACGAAATGCTGCTCATCAACCGGGTGGAAAACCTGTCGCTGGCCGATACCAAAGTGGTGCAGACCTCGCGCATCCAGGTGGCGTACGAAACCGATATCGAGCTGGCCATGCAAGTGCTGCAAGCCGCGGCGCAAGCCCAGCCCCGGGTACTGCACCAGCCGCCCGCCAGCGTGCAACTGTCGCAATTCACCACCGACGGTATTGAGTTGACGGTGGTGTATTGGGTGGCCGACATCGAAAACGGCCAGGGCAATTTGCGCTCGGAGGTGAATCTGGCGATGTTGCGCACGCTGCGCGAACACGGCATCACCATCGCCGCCACGGTGCGCGGGGCACCGCCCAGCCCTAACCCTTCGGTGCTGCCGCTTTAGATCGCCCTGCAGAATCTGACCTTGCGCCGCAGGCCTCAGGTTCCGACTTTGGCTGTCATCAGCTGTCGGCTGTCATCAGCTAGACAATACACTTGTGTATAGTTACACTGTTAATTTAGCCGTTCAGCCCATGCACGCCCCCTGGATCTCAAGCTACCCGCCCGGTGTTCCGGCGCAGATAGACGCGCACGCCCTGGGCACGCTGGCCGATTACCTGGAAGATGCGGTCAATCTTTATGCCGACCGCGACGCTTTTATCAGCGGCGCCACCGGCGTCAAACTCAGTTTTACCGAACTCGACACGCTGTCTTTGCAGGTCGCGGCCTATTTCCAATCGGTCTTGCATTTAGCGCCGGGCAGTCGGGTGGCGCTGATGATGCCCAATGTGCTGCAGTATCCGGTGTGTCTGTTTGGGCTGTTGCGGGCCGGCTATGTGGTGGTCAATGTCAATCCCACGTACACCGGGCGCGAGTTGGAGCACCAGCTGCGGGACTCGGGTGCCCTGGCCATCATCGTGGTCGATTTATTTGCCCATACCTTGGCCAAGATCATCGACAAGACGCAAGTACAACATGTGGTGGTCAGCGGCCTGGCTGACATGATGCCCTGGCACAAGCGCCATGT
>JAEMRG010000202.1 GCA_016463455.1 Rhodoferax sp. | reverse complement strand
AAAGTGTTGTGCACGATTTCATGGCGCACATAAATCGGCGCGCCGAATTTGGAGAGCGCGCGCTCCACAATTTCGATGGCCCGGTCCACCCCGGCGCAAAAGCCGCGTGGCTCGGCCAGCAGGATTTCGCTGCCATTCAAAATATCGCTGGAATTGAGGCCGAGAGAGTTCATAGAACAGCAATCACTTTCACTTCAAAGCTGACGGGCTGACCTGCCAGCGGGTGGTTGAAATCGAACAATACCGCGCCATCTGCCTGCAAGTCCTGGCCGCTGGCATCTCCCTTGACAGCGATCACCGCACCGGCATAGCTATTTTGCCCGTCCGGCGTGGGGAACTGCACCACATCGCCCGGCGCATAGTGCTCCTTTGGGTCGCCGATTTCACGTAGCAGGCTGTGGGCTACCCACTGCTGCATATCCGGGTTGCGCGGGCCAAAGGCCACACCGGCAGGCAGGTCAAAGGTGCGGTGCACACCCTCCTCCAAGCCTATCAGGCAGCGCTCCACTTCGGGCGATAACTCTCCGGTGCCCAGACTTAGGGTGGCAGGCTTACCGCCAAAGGTGTTAATGACCTCGCCCGCCGGGCCGGCCAGCCGGTAATGCAGCGTTAAAAACGAGGCGGCTTGGATGCAAGGAAGGTCGTGGGTCATAGGGTTGTGGATAATCTGCGGCTATTGTAGAAACATAGATACGGGCAGCGGCTATGTACCGCGACACAAGCAGTCCCGCCTTATAAACCTTTGCTGTCACACCATCTGCCGCTATGCCCTTGGACCACATGCCTGTGGACGCCCGTCCACGTGAAAAACTGCTGCAACGCGGCCCTGCCGCGCTGAGCGATACCGAACTGCTAGCCATCCTGCTGCGCACCGGCATCCCCGGCAAAGACGTGCTGCAACTGGCGGACGAACTGCTGCGCACCCCCCGCCAAGTGCCTGAAAGTGGCGCGCAGACCCAGGGCTTTGGCGGCATAGCCGGCTTGCTGCACACCGACCCCAAAGCGCTGGCGCAGGTCAAAGGCCTGGGCCCGGCCAAACGCGCCGAAATACTGGCGGTGCTGGAACTGGCGCGCCGGGCCATGGCGCAGCGCCTGCAAGAGCGCGCGGTGCTGGACTCGCCGCAAGCGGTGCGGCAGTTTTTTCAACTCCATTTATCCGCCCTGCCCCATGAAGTGTTTGCGGTGATGTTTCTGGATGTGCAAAACCGCATGCTGGCGATGGAAGAAATGTTCAAGGGTACGGTCAGCCAAACCAGTGTCTATCCGCGCGAAGTCGTCGTACGCGCTTTGCACCATCAGGCGAGCGCCGTGGTGCTGGCGCACAACCACCCCAGCGGTTCGGTGCAGCCCTCACGCGCTGACGAGGCGCTCACGCAAACCCTCAAATCCGCGCTGGCACTGATCGATGTGCGCGTCTTGGACCACATCATCGTGGCGCAAGGCCAGTCTTTGTCTATGGCCGAGCAAGGCTTGGTGTGAGCGATCTAGCGCGCCCGGCCTGCTTGCATGGACAATCGCCCCATGCCCAGCTTGCAAGACCTAAAAAAAATCAAAGAACAACTGGAAGCGCAGGCAGCCAAAGAAAAGGCCGAGCAAGCAGCCC
This sequence comes from Rhodoferax sp., assembly GCA_016463455.1. Lineage (GTDB taxonomy): Bacteria > Pseudomonadota > Gammaproteobacteria > Burkholderiales > Burkholderiaceae_C > Allorhodoferax. The sequence goes on along the minus strand of JAEMRG010000202.1, from coordinate 2,469 downwards.
GCGCGTTGGCGGCCAAGCGGGCTGAGAAAGAGCGCAATTTATTTGAAAGCGCTGTGGGAAAGGTGCAGCGCATGACTACGGTGGCGCGCGCCGACCTGAAAAAGCCAGCTCCGCTAGCGACCGTACTGCAACACGAGTTAGACGCGCAGGCGGCGCTGCAAGAATCTCTGAGCGACGAGTTTGACATCAGCAGCTTGCTCGATACCGACCAGGACCTGAGTTTTCGGCGCCCTGGCGTGGGAGCGGACGTGGTGCAAAAACTGCGCAAGGGCCAATGGAGTATTCAGCGCCAGGTGGACTTGCATGGCCTGCGCAGCGACGAAGCGCGCGAGGCCATGGGCCAGTTCATACGCGACGCGCATAAGCAAGGCCTGCGCTGCGTTCGCGTGGTGCACGGAAAAGGCCTGGGCTCGCCGGGCAAAGCACCGGTGCTCAAAGACAAGGTGCTGCGCTGGCTAGTGCAAAAGGCCGAAGTCATCGCCTTTGTGCAAGCCCCACCCCATAAAGGCGGCGCCGGCGCCGTGCTGGTGTTGCTGGCGCCGGTGCGGCCGCTTACAAGCCGTCTGGCTTGATTTGGGCACGTGCAATTACGGGCTTCCAGCGCGCTTGTTCTTGCTTGATGAAGGCCTCAAACTCAGCACGGGTATCGCCCACGGCCAGCGCGGAGTCTTGGCTGAGTTTGTCCTGCACCAGCTTGGTTCGGGTCGCGGCCATGGCCTCTTTTTCCAGCTTATCGATATTGGCTTTGGCCATTTTGCTGGGAGCCATCAGACCGTACCACTGCGTCATTTCAAAGCCTTTGAAGCCTTGCTCTGCCACGGTGGCAACGTCGGGTAGCTGGGGCAAACGCGCACTCGTGCCGGTAGCGATACAGCGCAGCTTGCCTGCTTTGATGAACTGCAGCAGTGCGGGCGCGCCTACGGCCGCCGCATCCAATCGCCCGGCCATCAAGTCTGTCAGCATTGGGCCGGTGCCGCGGTAGGGCACATGCACCATAAAGGTTTCGGTGATCATTTTGAGGTATTCAAAGGCCAAATGACCCGCGCTACCGTTGCCCGCAGAGCCGTAATTAAGTTGGCCGGGTTTAGATTTGGCGTAGGCTATAAATTCCTTGAGGTTCTTCACCGGCAGGTCCGGGTGCACCACATACAGACTGGGCACTTTGGCAACCAGCGTGATCGGCGCGAAGTCTTTGTTCGGGTCGTAGGGCAGTTTGGCAAAGATGTAGGGGTTGACCGCCAGCGTGCCGATATGCCCCAGGATGAGGGTGTGTTCATCGGTGGAATTGGCGACTTCTTGCATCGCAATATTGCCTGCAGCTCCGGGCTTGTTTTCTACAAACACATTTTGCCCAATGGTCTTGGCCATCTCACCAGCCAGTGCGCGGGCCACGATCTCAGAGCTGCCGCCGGGCGCGAAAGGCACTACCAGCCGCAGCGGCTTGCTAGGCCAGGTATCGGCCCATGCCAGCCCTGGCAAACAGGCGATGGCCGAGGCGGCGGCGCCAACTAAAAGTTGCCGGCGTGTCATATTGTCGTGTGCAAAGGTATTCAAGGAAGCTCCAATAATGTGAGCCGCATGCTAACTTGCTCGTGGCGTGCGCAGGCCAGGCGGGCGTCTATTTTCCCGCGTTCGGGAAAAACAACTGCTGCCCATTAATCCGGTAGCTGGCAATCACAGTCTGGCCGGCGGGCGATAGCACCCAATCTACAAATTTTTGTGCATCCTGCGCTTTGACATGCGGATGCTTGGCCGGGTTCACGGCCAGCATGCCGTATTGGTTGAACAAACGCTGGTCGCCCTGCACCAGCACTTGTAAATCGGCGCGGTTCTTAAAGCTCAACCAAGTGCCTCGGTCCGTCAGCACATAAGCGCCAGTGGCCGCCGCCATATTGAGCGCCTGGCCCATGCCGCAACCACATTCGCGATAGCCGCTACCCTTGGCCTGCTCGGCAGCGGTCATTTTCCAAAAGCGCAGTTCGGCGGCATGCGTACCGCTTTTGTCGCCACGCGATACAAAGGCCTTGTTGCTTGCGGCGATTTTGGACAGGGCTTGCACAATGTCCGCGCCCTTGGTTTGCGCGGGGTCTGTTGCCGGGCCGACCAGCACAAAATCGTTGTACATCACTGCGAAGCGCTTGAGCGCAAATCCGTCGGCCACAAATTTTTCCTCCGCCGCTTGGTCGTGTACAAACAAAACATCGGCATCACCGCGTCGGCCCATGTCGATGGCCTGGCCGGTACCTAAAGCCACCACCTTGGCCTCTAGGCCGGTCGCCTTGTTAAAGGCCGGCAAAAGGTACCCAAACAATCCGGACTGCTCGGTAGAGGTGGTAGAGGCCATCACGATGGGGGTCTGGGCCAGCGCCGCCGTCGGCGAGATGTACAAAGCCATAGCAGCCAGGGATGCCAATAAAAAACGTTTCATAAATGCTCTCCCTTTACAAACCAATAGGCGGAGGGACATTG
>JAEMRG010000201.1 GCA_016463455.1 Rhodoferax sp. | reverse complement strand
GCACCACTTCGTCGTCGCGCATGCTGCCGCCAGGCTGGATGATGCAGGTGGCGCCCGCGTCGACCACCACATCGAGCCCATCACGAAACGGGAAAAAGGCGTCGCTGGCGACCACGGTGCCGGCCAATGACAAGCTGGCATGGCCAGCTTTGATAGAGGCGATGCGGGCTGAGTCCAGGCGGCTCATCTGGCCGGCGCCCACGCCCATGGTCATGCCGTCTTTGCAAAACACGATGGCGTTGGACTTGACGTACTTGGCCACGTTCCAAGCGAACAGCATGTCCTGCATTTGCGCCGTGCTGGGCTGCACTTTGCTGACCACGCGCATATCGGCCAAGGTCAGTTCATGGTTGTCGGCAGTTTGCATCAGCATGCCCGAGCCCACGCGTTTGACATCGACCGCATTGCGTCCCAAAGTCCAGGCACTGGCTTTTTCTAGCCGCTGGCCCAGGGCATAGGGCAGTGCGATTTGCAACACCCGCACATTGGCTTTGGCCGACAGGACGCTCAGCGCCTCGGCGCTGAAGGCCGGAGCGATCAGCACTTCCACAAACTGCGCGCTAACCTGGCGTGCGGTGTCACCATCGACTTCGCAATTGAAGGCGATGATGCCGCCAAAAGCCGAGGTGGGGTCGGTGCAGAAAGCCTTGGCATAGGCGCTAGATGCATCGGCCGCAATCGCTACGCCGCAGGGGTTGGCATGTTTGACGATGACGCAGGCCGGGGTTTCAAAACTTTTTACACATTCCCAAGCGGCATCGGCGTCGGCAATATTGTTGTAGCTAAGTTCTTTGCCTTGCAATTGCTGCGCCGTGACCAAGGAGCCCGGGGCCGGGTACAGGTCGCGGAAAAACGCGGCGTACTGGTGCGGGTTTTCGCCGTAGCGCAAATCCTGCAATTTCACAAAGCGGCCATTGGCCTGCCCGGCAAACACCGCCATCGTGCCATCGGGCTGCACCGACGAAAGGTAGTCGCTGATAGCGCCGTCGTACTGGCTGATGCGGTTAAACGCAGCTACCGATAAGGCAAACTTGGTGCTGCTGCTGACCGCACCATGGGCTTGCAATTCGGCGATCACGGTGTCGTATTGGCTGGCGTCAGTGAGCACGGCCACGTCTTTCCAGTTTTTGGCGGCACTGCGCACCATGGCCGGGCCGCCGATGTCGATGTTTTCAATCGCCTCTTCCAAAGTGCAAGCAGCGCGCGCCACCGTGGCTTCAAAGGGGTACAAATTCACCACCAGCAGGTCGATGGTGTCTATGCCATGGGCTGCGAGCGCCTGCATGTGCGCCGGTACATCGCGCCGGGCCAGCAAGCCGCCGTGGACTTTGGGGTGCAGGGTTTTCACCCGGCCATCGAGCATTTCCGGAAAGCCCGTCATCTCGGCCACTTCGGTCACCGGCAGGCCATGCTCGGCCAGCAGCTGGGCGGTGCCGCCGGTCGAGAGCAGGCGTATACCCAGGGCGTGCAGCGCGCGCGCCAGGTCGAGCACACCGGTTTTGTCCGAGACGGAAAGTAAAGCGTTCATAGCAGATGGTGTTCCAAAAGTTTTTTACGCAAGGTGTTTCGGTTCAGGCCCAGCCATTGCGCGGCTTTGGACTGGTTGTTGGCCGCGGCGACCATCACCACTTCGAGCAAGGGTTTTTCTACCGCACGCACCAGCATCTCGTGCATACCGTGCGGCTCCAGGCCATCTAAATCGCGCAAGTAGGCTTCCAAGCTGGCGCGTACGCTTTCGTCCAGCTTGTTATTGCTCATGGTGCAGGCTCAGCTTGAAGGGTTTCATAGGGTTTAGGTCATTTTCAGGGCTTGCTGCATCGGGCAAGTGCCTTCCGCTGGAATCGTAGACCGCAGGCATTCGGTCCATGCTTTGGTTCAAATGGTCCAGGTAATCGACCACGGCCTGCACTTGCGCGGCGCTGTCGTTCAATAGGTTCAGTCGGCGGCGGAAGTCTTCGCCGCCGGGCAGGCTGCGCAGATACCAAGCAATGTGTTTGCGCGCACTGCGCACACCGGTGTACTCACCGTACAAGCTGTAATGGTCTTGCAAATGCGTGAAAAGCCAACGGCGCACTTCCTGCACCAAGGGCGGTGCGAGCACGCTGCCAGTGGCCAAAAAATGGGTGATTTCCCGGAATATCCAAGGGCGCCCTTGCGCCGCGCGGCCAATCATTACCGCATCTGCGCCGGTCTGCATAAGTACCTGACGCGCCTGGTGTGGGCTATCGATATCGCCGTTGGCCACCACTGGAATGTGCAGCGCCGCTTTCACCGCGGCGATAGTCTCGTATTCGGCCTGGCCGCGATAGCCTTGCTCACGCGTACGGCCATGCACCGTGACCATGGCGACACCCGCGCTTTGCGCAGCCAGCGCAATCGACAAGGCATTTTTTTCGCTTTGGCACCAGCCGGTGCGCATTTTGAGCGTGACCGGCACATTGCGCGCAGCGCCGGCTTGCACCACCGCCTCGACGATCTCTAACGCCAAAGCCTCGTCCTGCATCAGCGCGGAACCAGCCCATTTGTTGCACACTTTTTTGGCCGGGCAGCCCATATTGATATCGATGATTTGCGCGCCACGGTCGATGTTGTAGCGGGCCGCGTCGGCCATCATGGCCGCATCGGTGCCTGCAATTTGCACCGCGATCGGGCCGGGTTCGCCCTCGTGGTTGGCGCGGCGCGAAGTCTTGAGAGAATCCCACAAATCGCGTTGCGAGGTGACCATTTCACTGACCGCATAGCCCGCGCCCAGGCGTTTGCACAACTGCCGAAACGGGCGGTCGGTGACGCCGGCCATGGGCGCGACGAAGACCGGATTTTCCAATGCGTAAGGGCCGATTTGCATGCAAGGAATAAGTGGTGGGGGAAAGCTTCAGGGCCGCGCGCCAGGAGTTTGCCGTGAGCGGGAGGCTATTCTATATGCCTAAATTTTCAGCACACTGTGCGCTTAGACACACCCTTTGCCTATACTGCCTGCGCAATGGACATATGGATGCAATCGCTCTTGGACATGCTGGCCCTGCCGGCCTATGGCCTGTCCACGGTTTTTGTGGTGTCCTTTATTTCGGCGACGCTGCTGCCTATGGGTTCGGAGCCGGTGGTGCTGGGCGTTATTCATCTCAACCCCGCGCAATTCTGGCCGGTGATTGCCGTGGCCACCGCGGGCAACACCCTGGGCGGCGCCCTGGATTACGCCATGGGGCGCGCTGCCAGCCATTTGGCACCGCAAGCGAGCAATGCCTCTGTGCAAACACGCGCCCTGCGCTGGCTGCACCGCCTCGGCCCCAAAGCCTGTCTGCTAGCTTGGCTACCCCTGGTGGGCGACCCGCTGTGTACCCTGGCCGGTTGGCTCAAGTTGCCCTTCTGGCCTTGCCTGGCCTACATTTTGATCGGTAAATTCCTGCGCTATGTGCTGATGACGGCGGCATTTTTTGAAGGCATCAAATTAATGCTTTGATGCGCTCATGCAAAAACCGCGCATCTAGGAGTTAATTCCTAGTGCGCTCAATATTGCAGAAAACCTGCCCCAAAAGGCCTAAAAAAACTGCGGGGGCAGACCCATTTTTGCCACGCCAAAGTAAGCCAGCGGGCAAACATCTAGCCGCAAGGGTGCAAGTTCAGGTTCAAGCCGCCGCCTTGACTTGTTTGAAGTTGCGGCACCAGCCGTCCACAGGCACCGAGCGCTTGAAGAACGAGCAGTTCCCCGTCGATTCACCCGCAGTATTTTTGAAAAGTTGGCATTGGCTGCAGCGCTGCTCGAGCGTGTGCCGCGGATACTTGACTTTGTCCACATCGGCCGTATTCAAACGAAAGCCCATCGATTTCGGATAGGCATCGGTCTCTTTCACCGCTTCAGTTGAGGCAGCTGCGTGTGCCTGGCGGGCAGTAGCTACTAGGGAAGCGCCGACAAGGGTGTGCAGCATGAATACACGTCGGTTGTGGTTGGGCATATCAGATTTCATTTCAGACTCCGTGGTTATAAAAGGGTGGAAGGGTTTAGGTAATTAAAGCTTCATCGACGCGTGCTTCGCCCTGGTTGTCAGTCCAGGCCACGCGAAGTCGCTCCCCGGCGA
>JAEMRG010000015.1 GCA_016463455.1 Rhodoferax sp. | reverse complement strand
TCGCGCACCGCCTGGCCGCACGCGAGCCAGTGCAATCGATTACCGATGTGCGCGGCACCGCCTTTGTGCGCCGCCCGGATGACCCCAGCGGTAAAGACTGGATCGAAATCGATTCGACCAGCGTGGACTTGCCGGGTCGGGTGGAAGCGCACTACAACCCCTATATGACCACGTCTGAGCTGGCCATCGAGAACGGGGCCACCTGCGCCCGCGATGACGAGGCCGCGCAAGTGGCGCAGGCCGCTGAACAAGAGGGCGCAGTGAAGCATGCTGCCCCTGCCGCAAGGGCGCCATCCCAGCTAGGCGCGCAAGCGCAGGCCATGGTGTTTGTGCCCAACCCGGCGCTTAAAGCCAAACTTAAGGTGCCGCCGCGCGAACGCTCGGTTATCCGCCTGCCGAGCTACGAACAAGTGCGCAGCGACCCTGTGCTGTATGCCCATGCCAACCGCGTATTGCATCTGGAAACCAACCCCGGCAACGCCCGCGCCTTAGTGCAAGCCCATGGCGAGGGTGCCACGGCACGCGATGTGTGGATCACGCCGCCACCGATACCGCTCACGACCGCCGAAATGGACATGGTGTTTGACCTGCCCTATGCGCGCAGCCCGCACCCCGCTTATGCCGACGAAAACGGCAGCCACGATGGCGCGACCAAAATCCCCGCCTGGGAAATGATCCGCTTTAGCATCAACATCATGCGCGGCTGTTTTGGTGGCTGCACGTTTTGTTCGATTACCGAGCACGAAGGCCGCATCATCCAAAGCCGCTCGGAAGACTCGGTCATCAAAGAAATTGAAGACATCCGCGATAAGGTCAAAGGCTTTACCGGCACCATCTCCGACTTAGGTGGCCCCACGGCCAATATGTACCGCCTGGGCTGCAAGTCGTCCGAGATTGAAGCGGCTTGTCGTAAACCGAGTTGCGTCTACCCCGGCATTTGCCAGAACCTGACCACCGACCACGGCCCCTTGATCAAGATGTACCGCCGGGGCCGTGCGCTCAAAGGCATTAAAAAAATCCTGATTGGTTCGGGCCTGCGCTACGACCTGGCTGTCAAAAGCCCGGAATATGTCAAAGAGCTGGTGCAACACCACGTAGGCGGCTACCTCAAGATCGCGCCCGAGCACACCGAGCAAGGCCCTTTGTCCAAAATGATGAAGCCGGGCATCGGCAGCTATGACAAGTTCAAGGCCCTGTTCGACAAGTTCAGCGCCGAAGTGGGGAAAAAGCAGTTCCTGATTCCTTACTTTATCGCCGCGCACCCGGGCACTAGCGATGAAGACATGCTGCACTTGGCGGTCTGGCTCAAGAAAAACGGTTTTCGCGCCGACCAGGTGCAGACCTTTTACCCTAGCCCCATGGCTACCGCTACCGCCATGTACCACAGTGGCCGCAATCCCTTGCGCAAAGTGCGCCGGGTGGTGGAGAGCGACGAGGAAAATGTGGACATCGTGCGCGGCGAAAAACGCCGCCGTTTGCACAAGGCCTTTTTGCGATACCACGACCCGAACAACTGGCCGCTGCTGCGCGAAGCACTCAAATCCATGGGCCGCGCCGACCTGGTCGGCAACGGCAAACACCATTTAATTCCCACCTTCCAACCTTTGACCGGTGGTAGTTACGAAAGCGCAAGGCGCAAAAACTCTACCCCTTTGGCGGCCAAAAACTTGGCAGGCAAAGCGCCACGTCCCGGCACCCTGCTGACCCAGCACACCGGCCTGCCCCCGCGCGCGGGCATTAAGGCGACAACGCGCCCAGCCAAGGCCAAGCCCCGCTGAGCCTGGCTGCATCTGGCTTAGCCCCGTTTAGAAAAGCTTGCCGAGGAATCCCTCGGGGGGTCGTCGCCGATCAGCCTGTGGTTACAGCCGCCAGCAGCACGCACCTTCGGACATCCATGTGCCCCAGCCAACGCAGGGCAATGACGTCCGAGCAGGTGTTCTCCACTGGCTTTTTGTTCTAGGCCAATGTCAGCGCAGCCAAAGCGCCGCCCGCGGGCTGCAATTAACTATCCGCTTGCGCGCCCAAGCTAAGCATGCGCTCCACGTAGCGCGCAATCACATCGATCTCCAGGTTCACCCGCACGCCGGGTGCCAGGCGGTGCAGTGCGGTGTTGCTGATGGTGTGCGGAATCAGATTGATGCTGAACTCGCATCCGGCGCTCGAGTCATTGACGCGGTTCACGGTGAGGCTGACGCCGTTGACGGTAATAGAGCCTTTGTAGGCAAGGTATTTGGCCAATGCCTGCGGCGCCAATATGCGCAATTCCCAGCTTTCGCCCACCGGCGCGAAAAGTTTCACTTCACCGATGCCGTCGACATGGCCGGAGACCAGATGCCCGCCCAGGCGGTCATTGGCGCGCAGCGATTTTTCCAGATTCACTTCGCCGACCGCGTCCAAGCCGCCAGTTTTATCCAGTGATTCGGCCGATATGTCTAGGGTAAAAACCGGCGCCTGCGTATCTTGCTGCAAGGTGGTGACCGTCATGCAGGCGCCGTTGACGGCGATGCTGTCGCCCAGGCCCGCGTCGTCCAGATAGCCTGGTGGGCATTGCACATAGAGGCGCTTGCCATGGGCCTGGCTGGCACCCAAATCGTCGATACGGGTAATGCGGCCTACGCCGGTGATGATGCCTGTAAACATAGTTGTCGCTATTAAAAATTAAAAATCCGCGCTGCCTTGCACCCGCGCCAGGATACGTAGGTCTGGCCCTACGCGCTCCGTGCTTTGAAAGTCAAGTGCCAGCCCGTGTGCCAAGGCGCTCAAAGGGCCGAAGTTAGACATGCCCGCACCCTGGCCCAGCCACAGCGGGGCCAGATAGACCAGCAATTCATCGACCAAACCAGCGCGCAGCAGCGAGCCATTGAGCTTATGCCCCGCCTCGATATGTATTTCATTGCATTGCCGCCGCGCAAGGTCTTGCTCCATGGCTTGCAGATCCACCTTAGGCGCTGGGTCGCTGTCGCCAGCAGGGCCCGGTAAATACACAATCTCAGCTCCCGCCTTGCGCAGCGCCGCTTCACGACCAGCATGGGGCTGGGCCGCATACATCAGTACTTTGCGCGGCGGGCCAAACAAAGCGGCATCAGGCGGGGTTTGCAATGCGCTGTCCACAATCACCAGCATGGGCTGGCGCGGGGTGTCCACATGGCGTACATCGAGCAGTGGCTTGTCTTGTAGCACCGTGCCCACGCCGGTCAGTATGGCGCAAGCCCGCGCGCGCCAGGCATGGCCGTCCGTGCGCGCCTGTGGGCCGGTAATCCATTGGCTTTGCCCGTTATCCAAAGCCGTTACCCCGTCCAGCGAGGCCGCGACCTTGAGCCGCATCCAGGGCCTGCCCCTTTGCATGCGGCTAAAAAAACCGATATTGAGTTCGCGCGATGCTGCGGCGCCAGGCCCCACTTCCACCGCAATTCCCGCAGCGCGCAGCTTGGCAAAGCCTTGGCCTGCAACCAGGGGGTTGGGGTCTTGCAAGGACGCGACCACGCGCGCAATACCGGCCTGCGCCAGCGCGTCGCAGCATGGCCCGGTGCGGCCCTGGTGCGAGCAAGGTTCGAGCGTGACATATGCAGTGGCGCCTTGCGTGCTTCGGTCTTGGCTTTGGGCGTGCCGCAGTGCCATGATCTCGGCATGCGGGCCGCCGGCCATCTGGGTATGGCCCTGACCGATGACTTGGCCTGCCGGGTTGACCAGCACGCAGCCTACGCGGGGGTTGGGCGAAGTGAGATACATCGCTGATTCGGCCAGAAGCAAAGCATGGGCGATATGCGACACGGTGCGCAGACGATTGGCAATCAAGCCGCGGCGGGCTTAATTGTTGACCTCATTAACCAGAGTTTTGAATTCATCAATGTCTTCAAAACTGCGGTATACGCTGGCAAAGCGCACATAGGCCACTTTGTCCAGTTTTTTTAGTTCGCGCATCACCAATTCACCAATGCGCGTGGAAGATACTTCGCGCAGCCCGGAGGTCAGCAACTTTTCCTGGATGCGCTCCATGGCGCTGTCGATTTGTTCGGTGCTGACCGGGCGTTTACGCAAGGCCAGTTTCATGGAGCCCACGATTTTGTTTTGGTCAAAATCAATGCGCCGCCCGTCTTTTTTTACCACCACCGGGTAGCTGACATCGGCCCGTTCGTAGGTAGTAAAGCGTTTTTCGCAGGCGCCGCATTGGCGCCGCCGGCGGATGAAGTCCCCATCCTCGGCCATGCGGGTTTCCACCACGGGAGTTTCCGAATGGCTGCAAAACGGGCACTTCATCAGGCTTAGCCGTACACCGGAAAGCGGGCGGTCAGCGCATGTACCTTGGCACGTACCGCATCGATATTGGCCGCGTCGTGCGGGTTGTCCAGCACGTCAGCGATCAGGTGTGCGGTAGCACGCGCTTCTTCGTCCTTGAAGCCGCGCGTGGTCATGGCCGGGGTGCCGATGCGCACACCGCTGGTGACCATCGGCTTTTCTGGGTCATTGGGGATGGCGTTTTTGTTGATCGTCATGTGGGCATCGCCCAGCACGCGCTCAGCGTCTTTGCCCGTGATTTTCTTGGACTGCAGGTCCACCAACATCACATGGCTTTGGGTGCCGCCGCTGACGATACGCAGACCGCGCTCGGTCAGGGTTTTGGCCACGATGTCGGCATTGGTCAAGACCTGCTGTTGGTAGGCTTTGAAGCCCTCGCCCTGGGCTTCTTTGAAGGCTACAGCCTTGGCAGCGATCACATGCATCAAGGGGCCGCCTTGCAGGCCGGGGAACATGGCGCTATTGATAGCTTTTTCATGCTGGGCCTTCATCAAGATAATGCCGCCGCGCGGGCCGCGTAGGCTTTTGTGCGTGGTGGAGGTGACCACGTCGGCATGCGGTACTGGGTTGGGGTATAGGCCTGCGGCAATCAGCCCGGAGTAGTGCGCCATGTCAACCAGGAAAATAGCGCCTACGTCTTTGGCCACCTTGGCAAAGCGGGCAAAGTCGATGTGCAGCGAATACGCGCTGGCACCTGCGATGATGAGCTTGGGTTTGGACTCATGGGCTTTGCGCTCCATGGCGTCATAGTCGATGACTTCGTTGGCGTCTAAGCCGTAGCTGACCGCGTTGAACCACTTGCCGCTCATGTTGAGCGCCATGCCGTGGGTCAAGTGGCCCCCTTCGGCCAGGCTCATGCCCATGATGGTGTCGCCAGGCTTGAGGAAAGCCAGAAATACCGCAACGTTGGCCGATGCGCCGCAATGGGGCTGCACATTGGCGGCGTCAGCGCCATAGATTTGCTTGAGGCGGTCGATGGCCAATTGCTCGGCAACGTCCACGTTTTCGCAGCCGCCGTAATAACGCTTGCCAGGGTAGCCTTCGGCGTATTTATTGGTCAACTGGCTGCCCTGGGCGGCCATCACGGCGGGCGAGGCGTAGTTTTCGCTGGCAATCAGCTCGATATGGTGTTCCTGGCGGGCGTTCTCGGCCAGGATGGCGGCCCAGAGTTCGGGATCGGTTTGTTCGATCAAAATATTGCGGTGGTACATGTCTCAGTCCTCTAGTTTGTATGAAATGGTCCAATACAGCGCTGACGATGGCAGGCGCTGCGGCTTCGTGGCTTTGGGTGGGTAACCCGGAAACTTCCAATCCTGCCTGGGTCTAGGTAGCCGGCGTGCTCGGGCGGTAGTGGCACAGCGGGTTGCTGGTGATTTTAGTGTTCAGGTTTAAGGCTCACGCTGGGCGTTGTTAAGAGCCCCGACAGCGGCTGGGCCATCGCCTTGCAAAATCACGGGTTGGATTTCGATCTCAGGTGCTAATAAGGGCACCGGACGCCCGCTGAACACGGCTTGCAATCGCGTTTGCTCCGCCAGCACCTTGCCGGCATAGCCGCCGTCACCCTCCATATTTCCCGCGCCAACATACAGCTTGAGCCCCGCTTCTGCCGAACCGGCGCGCGCAATGCATTCTTGTAACACTTTGACGCCCACTCGGACATTGGACAAGGCGTCAAAGGCGGCCAGCGTGCCGCCAAAGCGGGTGTACTTGTCGCTATGGATATGGGTCATGACTTGCATCAGGCCTTGCGCGCCCATGGGGCTTTGCGCGATCGGGTTAAAGCCTGACTCCACGGCCATGACGGCCAGTATGAGTAAGGGGTCGATCTTGGCCTTGGCGCCAGCTGCAAAAGACTCGGACACCAAAGCTGCCATGGGCTCGGGTGCGATGTTGTACTTGCGGCTTAACCATTGGGTCACGGCGATCTGCGGTTTGGGCAGGTCTTTGGGGTCCATAACCGTGACGCGGTCTGTCGCGGTGCCGGTGACCAGGCTGGAAAAAGTCTCTTGATGGTCTTGCAGCCACTCCATTAATTGCAGCTGCCCGGCCTGGCGTAGATCCGGCTGCAATCCGATAGTGAGTCCGAAAAACATCACAGCCAGGCCCACGAGCGCAAAGCTGTTGTGCGTGATTTCCATAAAACCGTGGGCGATGTCGCCGGCAACCACGGAGAGCGATTTTCGAAGACTTTGGGCTGGGTTCATGCGACTCCTGGTTTAGTGGCGCTCCCGCTTTCATCATGCCTGGCGGGAGGGGGCGCGAGTTGCGCGATAGGCGCACGAAGCGGCGCCGGTGGGCTAGCGCGGGTCTGTGTGCTAGCTTTGCCAGGCCGTTTAAGCAAACTTCAGGACGGAAGCTAGCCGGTGGCAAAAGCGTGATCTCCAGTGAGGATTATATCGGCCTACCCCTTTCAATGGCCTCCTGCGCGGCCGCGGTCCGTGCCAGTCAAGCGCAGGCTTTTCGGCTCTGCACGCCAAAATTCGGTAGCGCCTTGCCTGAAGGTGCCGCATTGAAGGACAATTGCGCCCTTTTGGCGGCATTTGGTGCCGCACTTTCTCTATTTCTATTTAGCAAGGCTCCACGTGTCGACGACTGTATCCAACAAGACCCATGACATCGCCCACTGGGACGCCATCACCGGCGGTGCTTTTTCTGCGCCGACATCAGGCGAACGGTCGCAGCGGGTCAAAGATTGGTTGGCTAGCGATCCCGCACAGGATGCAGTGGCCGAGGTGTACCGCGAGCTCAGTACCCGCGACAAAGGCGCAGCCAAACTCCTACGCGAACGCCTGGACGATGCCAAACGGGCAAAGGCCCAGGAAGCTATCGCTGCCGAATGGGAGGCCAAGGCCCGCACCTTATTGGATTTGTCCAAATTGAATATTGCCGATGCCCTGGCTTGGCAGCGCGACGCCGCCAAGGCCGGAGCGCCGCTCAGCCGCGAGCCCCTGGCTGCCATTAAATTGCAGTTGGCCGAGCGCGTGCGCCTGATCGAGGACTTACAGCATCAGGCACAGGTGCAGCGCGAAGCCGCAGTGCTGCTGGCGCAACGTATTGAAGTCATGTCCACCAAACCCTGGCAAGATGCCCAGACCGCGCACAGCGCCTTGTCCACCGACGTGGACCATTGGCAAACCCAGGCCTCCCAACTGGTAGCGCATGTGGGCTGGGCCAGTGTCGATATGAAGTTTGCACCCGTGCTCGACACGGCCAAGGCGCAATTGCTGGTGGTCTGGGAGGCTTTTGACGCGGTGTTGGCCCAAACCTTACTGGCCGCGCAAGACCCCCAGGCGCCGCTGCCCCCGGTGGTATTGTGGGCAGATTCCTTGCGTGCGGAGCGCCAACAGGCACAGGCCGCAGCCAAGCCAGCCAAAGCTGTGGCCGACCCGGCGCAGCGCGAGGCGGCGCAGACCAAAGTCCGCGAAGTCTTGGCCCAACTCGAAGCCGAAGTGGGCCAGGGCCACGGTAAAGCCAGCGCCGGCGCGGCCAACGCCTTACGCCAGGCGCTCAAAGAGTTTGGCCGCTTGATCGATGCAAAGCTCGACGCGCAAGCCCAAGCCGCGCTGGCAGCCGCAGGCGAACTAGAGGGCTGGCAGCGCTGGCGGGCCGATCAGCTGCGCGAAGAATTAGTCATCAAGGCCGAGGGCCTGCTCAAGCGTCCTGAAGGCCAATCGCTGGGCGGGCGCAAGATGCAAGAAACCCTGCGTGCCATGCGCGAGCAATGGAAACAAACCGACCAGGGCGGGGTGCCCAACCATGGCTTGTGGAAACGCTTTGACGAAGCCTGTAATGCGGCACATAAAGTGGTGGAAGCCTGGCTGGAAAAGCTCAAAGCCGATGCCCTGGAGCACCGCCAACAGCGCCTGGCCCTGATTGAAGAAGTGAAAACCTGGGCAGAAGCGAACCGTACGGCCCTTGATGAAGACTGGAAAGGCTTTAGCCGCATCCTGCATCAGTTTGGCGACCGTTGGCGCAACGCCGGTCACTTGGGCGAAAAGGCTTTTGCCGAATTGCAGCCCCTGTGGAAGGAGGCTATTTCCCACGCCGCCGAGCCGCTGGAGACCTTGCAGGCCCAAAGCGAGCAATTGCGCCAGGCCATGATCGAAGAGGCCAAAGTCTTAGGCGCGGCGGCGGCGCTGCGCATTGACGCGGTCAAATCCCTGCAACAACGCTGGCAGGCCCAAGCCCATGCGGTACCGCTAGAGCGGCGCTTGGAACAAAAACTGTGGGACGCATTTCGCAAACCGATTGACGATGCCTTTCAGCGCAAAACCACAGAACGTGAATCCGCCGAAGCTGCTTTGGGCCAGCGTGATCGGACGGTGCTAGACGCCTCCAAAGCCTTGCAGGTGGCCAATGCCGGTGGCGATGCCAATCTAATCCGCAAAGCCATGTCGGCGCTGGAGGCGGCATTGCAAGGCCAGGCCCAGGCCCAGGCCGAGGTGAGTGCGGCGGGCGCCCAAGAGGCACAAGCCCAGACGGCAACGCAAGCGGCCGACAGCCTTTCGCCGAAGGTGGAAGAACCTTTGGAGGAGGGCGCAGCAGCTAGCCACGACAGCGCTCTCGTGGCAACTGGCGACGAAACCGCTGTGACGGCAATCGCTGCCAGCGTATCCGACGCACCGGCGCAGGAATCGACTTCCGATGCGCTGCCAGTGCCAGTGGTCGCACCCGCAGCTGTGCGGCCTGCAGCCAAGCCGGTGGTGGCGATGCGTGGCGATGACCGTCCGGGCATGCAGCGCGAGGCAGCTAGCGCGCCAGCGCGCCCGGGTAAATGGGGCGATCGTAAGGAGGGCGCGCCCGGCGGCAAAGGCCCTGGAAGGGACGCGCGATTTGGCGATGGCCCCCGTCGCGACGCCGGCCCGCGTGGCGATAGTTACGCTGCACGCCCAGATGCCTATGCCGCCGCGCAGCCGCGCTTGGGTGATGCAGCGTTTCGTGCCCAAAGAGACGCCATGGAAAGCGCCCAGATGGCATTGAAGAAGCTTGCCGCGCAGGCGCATGGTGAGGCACTGACCCAGTTGCTGGGCGCGTGGGAACGGCGCGAGGCGCAGGCTTTGCCCAGCTTGCAAGAAATCGGGTCACGGGTGCAAGCGGCGGGGCGCAATGCCTGGGTTGCTGCGTTGGCGCAAGGCGCCAACGCAGAGGCTGGGCAGCAAGCGCTGCTGCGCCTAGAAATGGCAGCCGAAGTGCCCACACCCGCCGAACACATGGATGCGCGGCGTGCGATGCAATTGCAATTACTCACCCGCCGCAACGATCCTTCGCCCCAGCAAACCTGGACGCAGGATGTAGCCGCTGTGCTGGCTACGCCCTATGCACCGGATCGGGCGCGGCGTTTGCAAAATACCTTAAAGGCATTGCTCAAACGCTGAGCGGCAGCGCGCTTAGGCGCTGCAAGCTTGGTTTGCCGCCTAATGAGCCAGGCGCATCGCCGGGCCGCAATAGCCGCAGTAAGTCGGCGCGTGGCGGCTGGGTTTCAAAGTCCCAATCGCTCAGTACCCAGCGGGTTTTTCCCGGTGACAAAACGTGTGTATCCGGATGGTGCGTATGCCCATGAATCATGGTGTCGGCTTGCGCGTTTTGCAAAACTTCCAAACAGGCGGGCGTATCCAGGTCATGCCAGGGGCTGCCGCCTAAATGGCGCGTGGCCGCTTGGTGGGCTTGGCTTTGTGCCCGCATTTGCCGCCCCAGCGCCTGGCGTTCTTCCAACGGCTTGTTGAGAAAGTCTTGCTGCCATGCTGCGCTGCGCGCCAACTTGCGAAATACCAGATAGTCGGAGTCGCTTAGGCACAGTGCGTCGCCATGGGTGAGCAGGTAACGCTGACCCGCAAACTGGAGAACGCTGGTATCTGCTAGCGCCTGCGCGCCGCAGGCATGCATCAGGGAAGGACCCATTAAAAAGTCGCGGTTACCGCACATGATGAAAACATCCATGCGCCGCGAGGCTTGGAGCAGCAGCGCGGCCACTTGTTGCTCCACGCCATCGCTGAGGGCTAGTGCATCGTCACCGACCCAGACCTCAAATAAATCGCCTAGCAGCATCAAGGCGTGGGCCGGGCTGTGCTGCAGGTAGTGCGCAAAGCCGGCCAGCGTCGGTGAATCAGGCCGGTCCAGGTGCAGGTCCGACAGGAAATCTACCGTATGCCAGTGGTCGGGCGCGCTGATTTCCATGCCGCTTGAGGGCCGCTTGGTTAGCGAACCACGACCTTAGTAACGACTAGGTCATCCACAGGCACGTCATCATGAAAGCCTTTTCGGCCGGTGTCCACGCTTTGAATTTTGTCCACCAGGTCAGTGCCTTCAATCACCTTGCCAAACACGGTGTAACCCCAGCCTTGTGTGGTCTCGGCGGTGTGGTTCAAAAAACCGTTGTCCGCCGCGTTGATAAAAAATTGCGCGGTCGCAGAGTGGGGCTGGTTGGTGCGCGCCATGGCCACGGTGTATTTGCTGTTTTTAAGGCCGTTGTTGGCTTCGTTGTCGATCGGTTTAGCGGTTTTGCGCTGCACCATGCCGGGCTCCATGCCGCCGCCCTGGATCATGAAGCCGGGGATGACCCGGTGAAATATGGTGTTGTCGTAGTGCCCGTGTTCGATATAGGCCAAAAAATTCGCCACCGACTTGGGTGCTTTTTCGGCATCGAGTTCCAGCGCGATGATGCCGTAGTCGGCGACATGAATTTCAACAATAGGATTTGACATGCAAGATTCGCTTTATTTAAGAATGCGGACGGAGTTAATCGTGATAGGGGTGAGGGGGACGTTTTGCATACCGGATTTATTGCCGGTGGGCAGCGCACGGATTTTGTCTATGGTTTCCATGCCGCTGCTGACTTTGCCGAACACCGCATAGCCAAAGCCATCCGGTTGGGGGGCATTGAGGCCCGGATTGTCCACCACATTGACAAAAAACTGCGCGGTGGCCGAGTTCGGGTTGCCGCTGCGGGCCATGGCAATTGTGCCCCGGTCATTGCGCAGGCCGTTGGCCGCCTCCAGCGCGATGGGGCCACGCGTGGGCTTTTGCGCCATGGCCACGGTAAAGCCACCGCCTTGCACCATAAAGCCATCAATCACGCGATGAAATACCGTACCTTCGTAATGCTTGTCGTTCACGTATTGCAAAAAATTTTCAACCGTTTTAGGTGCTTTTTCCGCATTCAGTTCGATCACGAAATCGCCCGCGCTGGTTTGAAATTGCACCGAGGGCGCTGCCTGGGCATGTGCACACAGGCACCATGCACCCGCGATGGCCAGCCCCATGAAAGCGCGGCGCGCTTGCTTTGTTAGTTTGGTATTCATCAATGCACTCCTTCAAAAAATATTTTCCATTCATTGCTTGAACGCACCCAATATTGCCGCTTGTGCATACCGGTACGTTTGCCTGCGCTTACCTCGCCAAAGCTCACCACCATGGTTTCAGCAGAGTCGCTCCACTGAAAGTAGGACACATCTTTCAGTTCTACATTGCGGCCTTTGGACGCTCTCATTTCGGCTTTGAGCAGGGGCGTGAACTGGTCCAGGCTTTTGCCGTAGCTGGAAAAATCCGGTGTGTAAAAGGCCAGGGTTTTTTTCAAATCGCCAGAGGACTTGGCGGTACGCCAACTCTCCAGCGTCGTGGCAAAGGACTTTGCCGGGTCTTCCAGTTGCTTGGCTGACTTCCAGACCAATTGCGAGGCCACAACCACCGGCGTGTTGCGCACGGTGGTGGTTTCCATGAGAGTGCGTATATCCGGATTGGACAGCACCAGGCAGCCGTCGGTGGCATGGGGGGCGCGCGCAAACTGGTCGGGCGGTGTGCCATGCAGCCAAATTCCGCTGCCCGATTTGCCGCGCCGC
Organism: Rhodoferax sp.; assembly: GCA_016463455.1. Taxonomy (GTDB): domain Bacteria; phylum Pseudomonadota; class Gammaproteobacteria; order Burkholderiales; family Burkholderiaceae_C; genus Allorhodoferax. The sequence goes on along the minus strand of JAEMRG010000015.1, from coordinate 4,040 downwards.
ACGTCGAGCATATTGGGGTAATTCAGGGTTAGGGCGCCGATCCCGTAAAAGTCTGTCAGGGTTTTGCGATCGAGCCGGCTGCTGATGAAATAGACCCCCAGCGGTGTGCGTTGGTCACCTTCCTGCGATTTGGACACGCCGGCTTTGCCCAAAGACACGTAATAGTCTGCTTGCAGTTGCAAGCCCGTGGGCGTGTTTTCAAACAAATACAGGCGGGAGCGGGACGCATCGATGGCGATGGCGCTGCGCGTCCGCGGCGCCATTTTTAAAAACTGGCTGGGCACAAAGCCCTCGGGAGGGCGCTCTTTGACACTACCGATACGTTGCTTGCTTTCTTCCCGCAAGTCCGCCAAGGTGGCTGCACCGGCACGGGCGGCATCGGGCGCCATGTCGCCCAAGGTTTGCAAGGGGCGTGTGCGTGCCGCCAGTAAATCGCCATAGACCAATTGCGCGAGTTGGAAATGGGGGTAGTCCTGCACCAGCTTTTCCGCTTTGGCCAAGGCCTCGCGGCTTTGGCCGCGCGCCATCAGTGCAAATACTTCCAGAAGTCTTTGCTCGGAATAGCCGTCCGCGCGGGATAGCCCAGGCGTAGTGTTGGCGGCCCTGGCGGTGCCAGGATGCGCCAGGGTGAATGTCACCAAAGTCAAGGCCAAGCCCAGACACGCAATGGCCCGGGTCCCGCTGCGCCACCCGTTCGGGTTGATCAGGGGCTGGGATGCGCGGGAATGCGAAAAATCACCCACCGACCGCCTCGCGGACAATTTTCCAGTTGTCGCCTTGGCGCACCATTTCCAAGGTTTTGCGGCTAGAAATGGCAATACTGTTGGCGCGGTAGTTCTGGCGGAATTTGACTAGCGCGGTGTTACCACGCACCAGCGTCTGCAAATCGGTAATTTGGATGGAAATATTGGCCTTGCCTTCGATGCGCGCACGCCTTTCCTCTTCCCATGCATTGCGGCTCTGTTTGCCCGCCGGATCAAAGTCCCGGCCATAAGCCGCAAAATACGCCTTGAGATCCTTGTCGCTCCAGGCTGTAGCCCAGCGTTGTACCGCTTGTTCGACTTCGCGGTTGGCCGTGGTGTCGACCAGCGGGGCAGGCGCCGCCTTGGTGGTGGCCGATTTGGCGGTCGTTGGCGGGGTATCGTCCACTGGTTTGCGTGCTGCGGTAGCGGGTTCGCGCGTCGGCTTAACTGCAGTTTCAGGCAAGGGCGCGGCTTTTGGGGCTGGTTCGGGGCTGGCTTTGGTAGCGGCGATAGCCACCTGGGTGGCTGGCGCTGCCGGTGCGGGCTGCACTTTAGGCAGCGCTGCTAGCTGCGCGGCACTGAGTTTGGTCGGATTGAGCGTGATGATTTGCCGCACCAAGGCCAGTTTGGGTGCTACCGCGGCATTGCTCAGGTCAATTTGCAAGGCCTTGTTGTAAGCCGCGCTGGAGAGGCGGCCATACACGTCGGCCAAGTTTTCATGCGCTGTCGAATAGCTGGGGTTGGTGCGCAGCGCCATTTCAAATGCGGTACGCGCTTTATCCAACTGGTTTTGATCCGCGTAGATAACGCCCAGGTTGTTATAGGGTTCGGGCAATTCTGGGAAGTCTTCGTTCATGCGCGTGAAGGTGCTGATGGCATCGGCCGGCTTACCCGCATCGCGTTGAACCAAGCCTTTGAGTAGGCGCATTTGTGCGTCTTTGGGGCGGGAGCTGAGATAGACCTCCGCCTTCGCCAGCGCTTCGACAAACTTGCCCTCGCGGCTGAGTTGGGCTACTTCGCTGAAGTCATCGGCCCATGCCTTGCCGGCCAGAGCGCTTGTCAGTAGAAGTGACAGCAGACATACGGCAAAACGCGGACTTTTTTGCATGGTGAGGGCGTAACAATTTCTTAAAGATGGCAGGCCAACGAAAGTGCCGCCTTTATACTGCGCGAGATTGTAGCGGAGGGCTTTTTTATATAGGAGCCACCCCGCGGGCCTGCAACAGACCTTGACCAAGGTGTCTGTTCCGCCCCAAAATGCCACGACACTAATTAATTTCCCCATGGGCTTGCGACTTCATAACACCGTATCCGGGCAACTGGAGGATTTCACATCGTTAGAGCCCGGTCATGTGCGTATGTACGTCTGCGGCATGACGGTGTATGACGATTGCCATTTGGGCCATGCACGATCGATGCTGGCGTTTGACGTGGTGCAGCGCTGGCTTAAGGCCAGCGGCTACCAAGTGACTTATGTACGCAATGTCACCGACATTGACGACAAAATCATCCGCCGCGCGCTGGACAACGGGGAGACCATTGGCGCCCTGACCGAGCGCATGGTGCAGTCCCTGCACCATGACGCCGATATCCTGGGCATTGAGCGCCCCACGCATGAGCCTCGGGCCACCGACTATGTGCCGCAAATGCTTAGCGTGATCCAAACACTGGAAGCCAAAGGCTATGCCTATCGTGCTATCAACCAGGACGTGAATTTTTCGGTGCGCAAATTTGCGGGCTACGGCAAGCTCTCGGGCAAGTCCATCGACCAATTACGCGCGGGCGAGCGGGTGGCGGTAGACGATGGCAAGCACGATCCGCTGGACTTTGTGCTGTGGAAATCGGCTAAGGCCGCTGAGCCGCAAGAAGCCAAATGGGACAGCGCTTTTGGGACGGGTCGCCCCGGCTGGCATATTGAATGCTCAGCCATGGCCTGCGAATTATTGGGCGAGTCATTTGACATTCACGGCGGGGGTGCGGATTTGCAATTCCCACACCACGAAAACGAAATCGCCCAGAGCGAAGCAGCCAGCGGCAAGCCTTTGGCGCGTTATTGGATGCACAACGGTTTTGTAACCCGGGACAACGAGAAAATGTCCAAAAGTCTGGGCAATTTTTTCACCATCCAAGAAATTTTGGCGCGCTTTGACGCTGAGACCACGCGTTTCTTCGTGGTCCGCTCGCATTACCGCAGCGCACTCAATTACAGCGACGCGCATATTGACGACGCACGTACTGCGCTTAAGCGTTTGTACACCAGTTTGCAGGCCGCGCCGCCCCAAAGTGAAACTGTGGCGATCGACTGGAGCGCGCCCTATGCCGATCGATTCAAAGCCGCTATGGACCAAGACTTTGGCACGCCCGAGGCGGTAGCAGTTTTGTTTGACTTGGCCTCGGAAGTGAACCGCAGCGGCTCGCCGCAGCTGTCTTCATTGCTGCGCGCTTTGGGCGCTGTGCTCGGCATCTTGCAGTCGCCGCCTGAAGTGTTTTTGCGTGCAGGTAGTGCGGTGGATACCGCGTACATCGATACGCTGATTGCGCAGCGGCAGGCCGCTAAAGCTGGGCGCGACTTTGCCCGTGCCGACGCCATCCGCGCCGAATTGTTGGCTTTAGGCATTGTGCTCAAAGACTCAGCCCAGGGCACTAGCTGGGAAGCCACTACGGTATGAGCGCCGCTGCCCAGCCCGCCTTGCAATTGCTGCGCCCCGACTTTTGGGACGACGCCTGCAAACACCTGATGAAAAAAGACCGGGTGTTAAAGCGCCTGATCCCGCAGTTCAAAGACGCAACGCTGCAAACCCGGGGTAACGCCTTTGTGACGCTGGCGCGCAGCATTGTGGGCCAGCAAATTTCGGTCAAGGCGGCGCAAACCGTGTGGGACCGCTTTGCCCTGCTCGCGCCGCAAATGACGCCCAAGCGCGTGCTCAAGCTCAAGGTGGACGACATGCGCGCAGCGGGCCTCAGCGCGCGCAAAGTGGAATACCTGGTGGACCTGGCGGTGCACTTTGACACGCACCAGTTGCGCGTGAACCAATGGACGGATTTGCCCGACGAGGACATCATCACCGAACTCACTGCGGTGCGCGGCATCGGGCGCTGGACCGCGGAAATGTTTTTGATCTTCCATCTGACGCGCCCCAACGTACTGCCTTTGGATGATGTAGGTCTGATTAACGGCATAAGCCGCAACTATTTTTCGGGTGAAGCGGTCAGTCGCAGCGACGCGCGCGAGGTGGCCGCCGCCTGGGCGCCGTATTGCAGCGTGGCAACTTGGTATATTTGGCGCTCGCTCGACCC
>JAEMRG010000200.1 GCA_016463455.1 Rhodoferax sp. | reverse complement strand
GTCTCCGACCCGGCCAGCTTCACCCTCTTGCTGGCGCACTGCACCACACTGTGGCTACAAGCCGATCCGGCGGACCACTTACGCCGCGTCACCGCCCAGGGCGATTTGCGGCCCATGGCTGCCAGCAAGGAAGCCCTGCAAGACCTAAAAAACATTTTGGATGGGCGCCAGTCCTTTTATTCCAAAGCCCAATTTGCCATTAATACCAGCGCGCAGGACTTGGAAGCCAGTTTCGAGCTGCTGCGCGCCACGGTGCGCGGCTATTTGCAGATCGCGCCCTGAACTGCAAAAAAATGCTTGACGGGTTTGAATTTTGTGCACTATGATGCATTAATGCAAGCCGTATGCATTTTTATGCGTATCCCAAACTGAGTCCGCCATGAACCCTGAATCCTTTGTCAGTTACCAGACCGAACCCGGCCAGTACCGCCATTGGGCGCTCAGCTTTGAGGGCCCGGTGGCCACGCTTAAAGCCGATTTCGCCGAGGACGGCGGCCTGCGCCCCGGCTACAAGCTCAAGCTCAACAGCTACGACCTGGGTGTGGACATTGAGCTGCACGACGCTATTAACCGCATCCGTTTTGAACACCCCGAGGTGCGCAGCGTGGTGATCACCAGCGCCAAGGACAAGGTGTTTTGCTCGGGTGCCAACATTTTCATGCTGGGCCTGAGCAGCCATGCCTGGAAAGTGAATTTCTGCAAATTCACCAACGAGACGCGCAACGGCTTGGAAGACTCTTCGGCCCACAGCGGCCTGAAGTTTTTGGCGGCAGTCAATGGCGCGTGTGCCGGTGGTGGCTACGAGCTGGCACTGGCCTGCGATGAAATTTTGCTGGTCGATGACCGGTCCTCGGCCGTCAGCCTGCCCGAAGTGCCTTTGCTGGGCGTGCTGCCCGGCACCGGCGGCCTGACCCGCGTGACCGACAAGCGCCGCGTGCGCCATGACTTAGCCGATGTGTTTTGCACCAGTGCCGAAGGCGTGCGTGGCCAAAAAGCCAAGGATTGGCGCCTGGTGGATGGCCTGGCCAAGCCCGCAGAGTTTGGAGCCCGCGTGCGCGAACGCGCGCTCGCCCTGGCCGCGCAAAGCGACCGGCCCGAAGGTGCCCAAGGCGTCGCACTCACGCCCCTGCAATGCACCCGCAGCGCGGACCCCAAACTGAGTCCGCCATGAACCCTGAATCCTTTGTCAGTTACCAGACCGAACCCGGCCAGTACCGCCATTGGGCGCTCAGCTTTGAGGGCCCGGTGGCCACGCTTAAAGCCGATTTCGCCGAGGACGGCGGCCTGCGCCCCGGCTACAAGCTCAAGCTCAACAGCTACGACCTGGGTGTGGACATTGAGCTGCACGACGCTATTAACCGCATCCGTTTTGAACACCCCGAGGTGCGCAGCGTGGTGATCACCAGCGCCAAGGACAAGGTGTTTTGCTCGGGTGCCAACATTTTCATGCTGGGCCTGAGCAGCCATGCCTGGAAAGTGAATTTCTGCAAATTCACCAACGAGACGCGCAACGGCTTGGAAGACTCTTCGGCCCACAGCGGCCTGAAGTTTTTGGCGGCAGTCAATGGCGCGTGTGCCGGTGGTGGCTACGAGCTGGCACTGGCCTGCGATGAAATTTTGCTGGTCGATGACCGGTCCTCGGCCGTCAGCCTGCCCGAAGTGCCTTTGCTGGGCGTGCTGCCCGGCACCGGCGGCCTGACCCGCGTGACCGACAAGCGCCGCGTGCGCCATGACTTAGCCGATGTGTTTTGCACCAGTGCCGAAGGCGTGCGTGGCCAAAAAGCCAAGGATTGGCGCCTGGTGGATGGCCTGGCCAAGCCCGCAGAGTTTGGAGCCCGCGTGCGCGAACGCGCGCTCGCCCTGGCCGCGCAAAGCGACCGGCCCGAAGGTGCCCAAGGCGTCGCACTCACGCCCCTGCAATGCACCCGCAGCGCGGACGCCCTGCACTACAGCACACTCACAGTGGAAATAGACCGCGCCAAGCGCAGCGCGGTATGGACTATTCAGGCTCCGCAGGGCGCGCAGCCTTCGACCATCGCCGAGCTGGAGGCCCAAGGCGCGCAATGGTTCCCCCTGCGCATGGCGCGCGAGCTGGAAGACGCAATATTGCATATGCGCACCAACGAGCTGGACATTGGCATCTGGCTGATCAAAACCGAAGGCGATGCCGCTGCGGTGCTGGCCATGGACGAGGTACTACAAGCGCAGGCCGGCCACTGGCTGGTGCGCGAAACCACCGGCCTGCTGCGCCGCACCTTCAGCCGCCTGGACCTGTCCTCGCGCAGCCTGTTCGCGCTGATCGAGCCGGGCTCCTGTTTTGCCGGGAGTTACCTGGAATTTGCGCTGGCCTGTGACCGCAGCTACCAGCTGATGCTGCCCGACGATGCATCGCGCACACCCCACATCACCGTGGGCGAGCGCAACTTTGGCGTGTACCCCATGGCCACAGGCCAAAGCCGTTTGCAACGCCGCTTTTATGAAGAAGCCGGCCCGCTGGAGGCCGTGCGCGCCGCTACCGGCAAGGCGCTCGATGCCGACGCCGCTTTCGCGCTGGGCTTGGTGACTGCCGCGCCCGATGACATCGACTGGGCTGACGAAGTGCGCATCGCCATTGAAGAGCGGGTCTCCATGTCGCCCGACGCCATGACCGGCCTAGAAGCCAATTTGCGTTTCAATGGCAAGGAGACCATGCACACGCGCGTCTTTGGCCGCTTAAGCGCCTGGCAAAACTGGATTTTTCAGCGCCCCAATGCGGTGGGCGACAAAGGCGCGCTCAAGGTCTATGGCAAAGGCGAACGCGCCGCCTTTGACTGGAACCGCGTTTAAGCACGGGCGCAGCGCCCACCCCCATTTGTAAATTAACTGGAGTCCCTTATGTCAGCCATCAACTACAGCGAAAAAATTCCCAATAACGTGGACCTGGGCGGTGACCGCACTTTGCAGCGCGCCCTGGAACAGTGGCAGCCCAACTTCATCAACTGGTGGGACGACATGGGCCCTGAAGGCACGACCGACAACGAGGTATATCTGCGTACCGCCGTCAGCGTGGACCCGCAAGGTTGGGCACAGTTCGGCCACGTCAAGATGCGCGACTACCGCTGGGGCATTTTTCTGAACCACGGCGAGGCCGATCGCAATATCCATTTCGGAGACCACAAAGGCGAGAAAGCCTGGCAGGATGTGCCCGGCGAACACCGCGCCAATTTGCGCCGCATCATCGTCACCCAAGGCGATACCGAGCCGGCTTCGGTGGAGCAGCAACGCCACCTGGGCAAGACCGCGCCCAGCATGTACGACTTGCGCAATTTGTTTCAGATCAACGTAGAAGAAGGCCGCCACCTGTGGGCCATGGTGTATTTGCTGCACAAGCATTTCGGTCGCGATGGCCGCGAAGAAGCCGAAGCGCTGCTTGAGCGGCGCAGCGGTCAGGAAGACAACCCGCGCATTTTGCAAGCTTTCAATGAAGAAACGCCTGACTGGTTGAGCTTCTTTATGTTCACCTATTTCACCGACCGCGACGGCAAGTTCCAGCTGTGCGCACTGGCTGAAAGCAGTTTCGATCCTTTGGCGCGCACCACCAAGTTCATGCTGACCGAAGAGGCGCACCACATGTTTGTCGGCGAGTCGGGCATCAGCCGCATTATTCAGCGCACTTGCGCCAAGATGAACGAACTCAAATCGGATGACGTGGGACTGCTGCGCGCGGCCGGCGTGATCGACTTGCCGACCTTGCAGCGCTATTTGAATTTTCACTTCAGCGTCACCATCGATTTATTCGGCGCCGACGAATCCAGCAATGCCGCCACCTTTTATTCCACCGGCATCAAAGGCCGCTATGAAGAGACCAAGCGCGATGACGACCATGTGTTGCGCGGCCAGACCTATAAGGTGCTCAATGTGGTCAACGGCCAGTTGCAGGAAAAAGAAGTGCCCATGCTCAATGCACTCAACGAAGTGCTGCGCGATGATTTCATCAAAGACTCGGTCGGCGGCGTAGAACGCTGGAACCGCGTCATCGACAAAGCCGGTTTGCCGCACCGCCTGAGCGTGCCGCACAAAGCGTTTCACCGCAACATCGGCGCATTGTCCGGCGCCAAGGTGTCGCCTGATGGGCGCGTGCTGTC
>JAEMRG010000199.1 GCA_016463455.1 Rhodoferax sp. | reverse complement strand
TGCAAGCCGGCGTGAACGGCGCCCCTGGAGACACCCAAAGGCATGCCTTCAAAGTTGAGGCTGTCGAACTTGGGGATTGACTGTCTTGCTTAGGCGCATACAATGATATTGATATCAATAGCTTTCAAAGCCTATCATGACCACTCAAGTTCTCATTCGACTTCCCACAGAGATTGCACGGCGTTTTCGTAATGCCGTTCCTGCCCGCCAGCGGAGCGCGTTTGTTGGCAAGTTGCTGGACCAAAACCTCCCGAATGCCGACGAACACATGTACGAACTCGCCCTCAAGGCTGAGGCATTTGATCGTGCCCACCCTGAAGAATTGAACGACCTCGAATCAACGCTCATGGACGGACTTGACCCCAACGAAACCTTTGATAACGCCAAACTTTTCGCGCTATGTCAAAAGTAAAACCTGACGTAGCACGGGGAGATGTTTATTGGGCGCGACTTGATCCGACCGTTGGCTCCGAAATTCAAAAGACCCGCCCGGTGGTCGTTCTCTCCATCAATCCACTCAACAAGGCAAGAAAGACGGTGGTTATCGTTCCACTCTCGACTTCGGCACCAGCTATCGAGTTTTTGAATGTTGCCCTAAAAGGTGGATCAGTGGCGCGATGTGAACACATCCGCTCCATCGACAAAACCCGACTTGCCGAGAAGATTGGCTCCATATCGAACGCTGATCTAGACAAGATCGAAGCTGGACTATCTCGCGTTCTTGGAATGAATCGCTAATTTTTCTATCCAGACATGGCGGCTGATAAACCCAAGTCTATGCTGCAATTGCGCATCGTAGCTGGCTAGCAAGCCGTCACCGTGCGCGACAGCCCCGATGTGCTGGCCGCCTTCAAGGCCACCGGCCAAGGCTGGCAAGCCCGCATGAACGATGCCCTACGCGAATGGCTTAAAGCGCAGCCGCACGCCTGGGCGCTCACAGACCCAAACACCCCACACCAAGCCAGCCCGTGGACTTGGTAAGGGGGAATACGCGGGCGTAAGCGGTTGCAGAAAAAGTCGCAAAAAATCTCGCATTAATACAATAAAATTGTTTTAAGTCATATACTTAAAGCACATGACAAAGTCGCAAAAACTCTCGCTTTACGACCATCCCTCGCAAATGGAGCCGCTGCTGCCGTCGGAGCTGCGGCTGGAGCCCGCCTTGGAGCGGGCACACGAACTCATCCGCAAGGCCGACCGCCTATCCGGGGCCAGCCTGGCCGGTGCGCTGCCGGGCCTGCGCCAGTTACTGCGGGCCATGAACTCGTACTACTCCAACCGCATTGAAGGCCAGCACACACTGCCCCTGGAAATTGAACAAGCCCTGCGCGCAGACTACGCACAAGACGCCGACAAAGCACGTCGCCAACGCCTGGCCTTGGCACACATGGCTACCGAAGCCCAGCTGGAAACCCTGGGGCCGCAATGGACGGCGCAGCAAGTCTGGTCGCCGCAAACGGTGTGCGACATCCACCAAGACCTATTTGCCCGCTTACCCGACGCTGACCGCATACAAGGCAAAGGCAAAGACACTTCCGTGTTAGCGCCCGGGCGCATGCGCCAACGCGAGGTCAGCGTAGGGCGCCATGCCGCGCCCGCCGCCAAAGTGCTGCCCGCCTTCGTGCAGCGCTGGGCCGATGTGTATGGCCACGTGCGGCGTGGCGAAATGCAAGTAGTGGCCATGGCAGCAGCACACCAACGCCTTGCCTGGATACACCCCTTTGTCGATGGCAATGGCCGCGTGGCCCGGCTGCACAGCCACCTGGTGCTCAGCCACATGGGCCTTAGCAACGGACTGTGGTCTCCCTTGCGCGGGTTTGCGCGCACCCAAGCGGCTTACTACGCACACCTGGCCGCTGCCGACGAAGCCCGCGCCGGCGACCTAGACGGGCGCGGCAACCTCAGCGAAGCGGGCCTGCTGGCCTGGATCGGCTACGTGCTGGACGTATGCATAGATCAGGTGGACTTCATGGCCGGCCATCTAGCGCCGCTGGGCATGAAAGAGCGCATTGCCGCCTGCCTGGCCTACGAAGAACAAGTGGTGCGCCAAGGCGTACGTCGCGAAGCGCTGCGCGCCCTGCACTACCTGTTTGCCAGCCAAGCCGACCTAGAGCGTGCCGACTTCAAAGCCATGCTCGGCCTGGGCGAACGCATGGCCACCGCCCAAGTGGCGGCCCTGCTAAAGCGCGGCCTACTGCTTTCGGATACCCCCTACGGCAAAGTGCGCCTAGGCGTACCGCAGCACGCACTGCGCTTTTACTTTCCCAGCCTGTGGCCGGAGGCTGAGGCGCAGGCTTAGCAAGGCCGGCGAGGCCAGCCACATCAGCTGCACGAGGCTGGTATCGAGCATGGGGGGGGGCTTAGTGCGAATGGCCGTGGGCGTGGCCTTCGTGTTTGTGATCGTGGTCATCCTGCGCATGGTCGTGATCATGGCCATGCGAATGGTCACCGTGGCTGTGCCCGTGCCCGCCCGTGGCATACGCCCCGTTTTCAGGCTCGAAGCGTTCGTCCACCGCGTGCACGATCAGGTGCATGGCGCGCAGCATGTCGGCCAGGACGTGGTCGGGCTTTATCTTCAGATGGTCAGGCTTGAGCTCGATGGGCACATGCCGGTTACCCAGGTGGTAGGCGGCGCGTATCAAGTCATACGGCGTGCCGTGCTGCGTGCAATGCGTGATCTTCAGCACCGCCTGCGGCGCGGCGATGGCGCGTACAAAAGAGCCGTCGTCCGCCACCAGCACATCGCCCCCGCGCACCACCGTGCCGCGCGGCAAAAAAATGCCCAGGCTGCGGCCCTGCGAGTCAGTGGCGTCAAAACGGCTTTTCTGGCGAACGTCCCAATCCAGCTCAACCGTGGCCGCACGTTTAATCAACACTTGGGCCAGACCTTTGCCTTGGGGAATGCATTTGGAGACTTGGAGCATGGTTGTTTTTGTGGTGGCTTGCGCAGCGCAGAGCATAGTGGATGGCGCCGTTTAGGACTGCCGTTCAGGACTTGCCTGCCTGCATAGAATTAGTTAGTATTACAAATGTTATAACTTAGAGGTTCGCCGTGGCTGCACTCAAACTTACCCAAATTGGCAATTCCCTAGGGGTCATCCTTCCCAAAGAGATGCTGTCCAAGCTGAAGCTGGAAAAGGGCGACAGCGTTTTTTGGACCGATGCGCCTAATGGCGTAATGCTCACCCCATACGACCCAGAAGTGGAAAAGCAATTGGCCTTGGGGCGCGAGTTCATGCACGAGTTTCGCGATACCTTCCACCAGCTCGCCAAATGAGCCAATGGAACTGGGTCAGCCGCGAAGTCTTGCTGCTTTTGCATGACGAGAGCCTGGCCGAGCACGGCGGCGCACCCGGACTGCGCAATGAAGGACTGCTGGAATCCGCGCTCGCACGCCCTTTGAATGTCGCGCTTTACGTTTCTCCGGACCTTGCCGACCTTGCCGCGATCTACGGCCTTAGCTTGGCAAAAAACCATCCTTTTATTGACGGCAATAAGCGCGTCGCTTTCTTGGCAGTGGGTCTGTTTTTGGCCATCAACGGTTTCCGTTTGTCGGCAACCCAAGTCGATGCAACCCGGACAATGCTGGGCGTCGCGGCAGGCGACATCGACGAAGCGGCGTTGGCGCTTTGGATTCGTGCGCACATGAAACCCCGTTAATTCTTTAGCGCGCTTGCCCATCGCCATCAAAATAGGCTGGCGTGCCAGGGCATGGTGGATCAGAGGTGCGCTGGACCCGACTGTGCCACCAAGCGAACGCCAAGGGCTTGGCAGACCTTGTAAATCGTGTCAAACCGCGGTTGGGAGCTGGGGCGCAGTGCTTTGTAGAGCGCCTCGCGCGTCAACCCAGATTTTTCAGCTACTGCACTCATCCCACGAGAACGGGCAACAATCCCCAGCGCGTGGGTGAATTCACCGATGTCGTTTTCATCCAATACTAGTGTCAGGTAATGGGCGACGTCTTCGTCGGTTTTGAGCATTTCTGCCATATCGAAATCTGGCAGATCAGCAACTTTCAGCTTCTTGCTCATGAGCAATTACTCCTCAATAGACTTAGACAAGGCGATGGCCGCAGCAATATCGGCCTGCTGACTTGATTTGTCGCCGCCTCCCAGCATCACGATGATGAC
>JAEMRG010000198.1 GCA_016463455.1 Rhodoferax sp. | reverse complement strand
ATGCTGCTCAACCCGCCCTATGGCGAGCGCATTGAAGTGGGCGGCGTGGCCGGCGAAGGCGCGCGCTTTGGTGCCCGCGAAGTGGCCGAGACCGAAGAAGGCGGCGCGTTTTTTAACCAACTGGCCAGCCACTGGAAAAAGCACTTCAGCGGCTGGAGCGCCTGGGTGCTAACGCCGGACCTGAAACTGCCGGGCAAGATGCGCCTGAAAGAATCGCGCCGCGTGCCGCTGTGGAACGGGCCTATCGAATGCCGCTTATTCCGCTTTGATCTGGTGGCCGGGCGCATGGATAAAAGCAAGGTGGGGGCGGAATCGGAAACAAGTACGCGCCCCGCGAGCGCTTAGTTGAGCGAGCTGCCCGCATCCACCGATACATCGCTGCGCCCGCTGTGGGTGCTAGACACCAATATCGTGCTCGATGTTTTTCTCTTCGCCGACCCCGCCGCCCAGCCGCTGCGCGAGGCCTTGGCGCAAGCGCGCATCCGCTGGATCAGCACCGCGCCCATGCGCGAGGAACTGGCCCGCGTCCTGGGCTACCCGCATATCGCCAAGCGCATGGACTTTTACCAGCGCAGCTTTGAGGACTTGCTGCACGACTATGACCAGCACAGCCACCCGGTGGACGTAGCCCCACGCGCGCCATTGCGCTGCAAAGACCCGGACGACCAGCGCTTTATCGACCTGGCGCTGGCTCAGCAAGCGGGCTTGCTGAGTAAAGACCATGCGGTCTTGTGTATGGCTAAGCGATTGCGGGCGCTGGGGGTGCCGTATGTGGGCACCGTATTGACGTAAGCCTGCGCGCTACGGTTTGCGCAAAGTCGCGCTGTCTTGGCTTGAAGCGGCGCGCACTTTAGGCCTGCCGCTGACTGCGCCGCTCGGTGGAATGCAAAAACCCACCTGCAAGGTAAAGATGGCGGCGATCTTGTTGAGGGTTTCCACCGTGGGGTTTCCCGTTCCGCTTTCGATTTGACGCAGCGCCTGAACGCTGATTCCGCGGTGCTTGGCAAACTCTGGCTGCGTGAGTTGGCTCATTTTTCTCATGGCCACGACTGCCTGCGCAATGGATAGCTCGCCCTTGGAAATGGATGCGTAAAACTGGTCGCGGCGCTCCATTTGTGCATCGGTCGGTGGCGTTGACTTGAGGCGCTTATCCATTTTTTGGCACATCCTTTTGGATAGACGGCAAGCGCGGTAGTCGCTCCAACTGCTGCATTTGCTTTTCGATAGACTTTTTGCATTGGGCAAGCACGTCTTCTTCCACGCCGCAATCCTTAGCCATGGTTTCCAGGTCATTCGACCGGCCAAACTCATTGAGAGCGTGTTGAATTGAGGAAATTTCATCGTCAGGCATGTCGAGGTTTTCGATAATTTGCGTCCATTCGTCTTGGCGTACGCCTTGCTTGTCACGCCATAGGCATGACCTAGCCACCGCTTCGGGGTCCTTGAACATGGGCGCAAAATCGAACAAGGGCGTTAAAGCGATACGGCCATCCACCGTCCTTTGGATAGCGGTATTGCGCGCGTGGTTGTCGGTATTGCGCATCGCCAAGTTCAAGACATCGCGCTTGATGAATTCGATGGTTTGTTGCAAAGGGTCATCCACCACCTCCCGGATTCCGGCAACAAGAGACTGCTGAGTGTGGCTTTGCCCAAATCCGCGCTGGCCCACAATGCTGGCCAGGCTTTCTTGATGCAGCCTGTGGAGCATTCTGTCCTGGTGGACCCGGTCAAAACGGCGCACAAATAGCATCTCTCCCACCAGTTTGTGGTCATTCCTGCAGTGCAGCCCGCAGGCGGCCGCCAAAAGCAGGTAGGCGGCCTCGTTGCGCAGCACCGAACGGTCATCGTCATGGCGGCCTCGGGGCAGCTTTACCAGCCAATGTTCGTGCGCCATGCTGTCGTCAAGTGCCAGGTCCGCGAACCATCGACCATCCGCGTTGGTGGTCAGCAAAAATTTGGGAGCCACGCCCTGCACGCCGGTAGTCCCGGCTGCCAGCATGGAGTGCAGGGTAATGTGTTCAAGAAACTCCTCGCTTCGGTCGGCGATGTCTTGCAAGGCAAATCCTGTTGCCGCTGCATCGGACGGGTCCTTTGCTGCTGTTTCTTTGTAAAAGTCCACCGCCGAGCTAATCCGCAGGCTCCCGACAGGATTGAAGGCCCCGGCCATCAGCAGGGGCGCGATGACATCATCATCGGCATCGGCTAATTTGAGCTTGGACAGCAAATAAGCCCGGCCCCTGCCCTGCGGCACCAGGTCATACAGGAATGGCGCAGGGCGACGATCAGACTCTGGGCCCGTCAAGCCTTCCACCATGGGCTCAGAGGTGATGGACACAGGAAGTCGCAACGATATGGGTACCCCAATGGGGCCAAATACGTAGCTGTCCAGGTAGTTCACGCGCATACGATTGCCCGAAAACGCGCTCAGCTCCGCAGCGACATGCCATCGCCCAGCGTGATGCACTTCGATGAAGGTCTTTTGGGGGTAGTCCATTATTTATATATTTTAATGGATAAATAATTAGATTTATCCATTTCAAATACTACTTAAATAGATACACCATCAATTTTGGCTGGGCATTGACTCAGACTCGGCGGGACTGTACGTCCAACGCTCAATCGACCCTGTGCTACGGGCGGCAAGCGCCGCGAAGCGCCAAACTATGGCTGCGTACCCATGACGAACAATCAGTTAAATGGAAGCGTCAAGGAACGCTCTCAGAACTGTGTTGATCAGCGTCTGATACCCAACCCCTTGCGAACCAAGCCACGCACAATGTATCTTACGTCAGCCTCTGGGTGTTCTAGCGTCGCCTTCATATCGCCAGCGTCGGACTTCAGTCGTGCCCAATCAGTTTTGGATTTCATCGAAGTAGATTTGCGACTCGCGCTTGCTTGCTTTTCGGAACGAGATGTTTCGGATTTCATATTTACTCTTTGTACGTACGACTGAAATAGGTATGCCAGCGAGCAAGCCAAGTGTTACAAAGCACTGTTCGCCGTAGGAGAAGCGGTCGTCTTCAAGAGGTGGAGTTTTCCGGAGAACCTTTGCGTCACGACACATCCCCAGGCACAAGCGAGTAAACCAATGCGTCGTGTGGCGCGCCTTGGAAGTAGAGTCGGTTCCTCGCCTCGCACTCCAGTTTCGCGCCCAGCGACATGGCCACGCGTTGACTCGCTATGTTGTGGGTGAGGACGACAATCTCAAGCCGAGTGAGGCCAAGCTCACTGAACCCAAGTAGCGCCGCTTGGTGGGCGGCAAAACGGGCGACTCCCTGCCCCGTGTAAGGCGAGCTCACCCAGTACCCAATGTTGCCAATTCGGTAGGCGCGATTGATGTGGTTGATGCCAGTTCCGCCAATCACTGCGCCTGTCGAAGCATCGAAGATGCCGAGCGGGTACTCGGTGTTGTTTGACCATAAATCGATGGTCGCTGTAATCCAATTCTCCGCATCTGAAAACGCGTAGTCCTTGGAGCACCATGGCATCCAGTAAGCGAGTTCGTCGATTGACTCGCGAACAGCTGCGTAGAAGGATTCCGTGTCTGCAGGCAAGAATCTACGAACAATGTATTTGGATGCTTCTGACATGCTACTGGCTCCGTTTTTTATGCCTAAGGTGCAGGGGCATCGGCACACAACACACGCCGCTAAGCGGCAAGCTACTAGCCCACATAAAAATTTATTTATTGCGCACAAACAAGGGGATATGAAAGCAATGTTGCCTGTAAAGCCTGAGCATCACTGCCACACGCATACTTTGCAAGCCACCCCCAAGCCTCAGCGCTTCTGCGCCAAGCAATACCCCACCACCGCATTCGCATGCCCATGCCCCATGCCATGTTCGGCCTTCAGCCAATTAACGATTTCCAAGTGCTTGGCGCCGCTGCGGGACTCCACCAGCGCGAACCAGCGGGCCATGGGCTGGCCGTATTTCTTTTCGATGGAGGGGAAGTAGGACGCTGGCCCTTGGACCTTGGGAGCTACTGCCATAGGCTTAGAGGTAAATTAAAACGGAATATCGTCGTCCATATCGTCAAAGCCGCTGGCCGGGCGCGCGGCGGGAGCGGTTCGGGCTGGGGCGGGCGCAGAGGGGCGCGCTGCCGGTGCGGCGCGGCGCTGGCCGCCGTCGTCGCCTTCAGACGG
>JAEMRG010000197.1 GCA_016463455.1 Rhodoferax sp. | reverse complement strand
GGCGAAGTGCCGGTGCGGGTTATCTGGGTGATTACACCGCCGGATTACTGAGGCACGGCTTGCAGCAAGGCGTTGACTAGCCCATGCGGCAAAACAAGCGCTATGGCGATTCGCATCGGGTGTTATAGTTGTACCAATAAATGTACATATGAGGTGCCTATGGATGCCATGACTTACAGCACGGCACGCGCAAATCTTGCGGGTGTGATGAACCGCGTCTGCGAGGACCATGAGCCGCTGATCATTACCCGTAATGGTGATCAATCGGTAGTGATGCTCTCGCTCGAGGACTACAAAGCGCTCGAAGAGACAGCCTATCTCTTGCGAACGCCGGCCAATGCACGTCGTTTGCTGGCGGCGGTGGGACAGCTCAATGCGGGGCAGGGCGTTGAACGCGCGTTGGTCAGGTGAGACTGGTTTTTGCAGAACTGGCCTGGGAGGACTACCTCTACTGGCAAAAGCAGGATCGCAAACTGGTCGAGCGCATTCATAAACTGATCGAGGCCACTGCCCGTGATCCGTATGCGGGCGTTGGTAAGCCCGAGCCACTGAAGCACGCGCTCTCTGGTTTTTGGTCGCGCCGCATCAACGAAGAGCACCGGATGGTTTATCGCGTGGAAGGCGATCAGCTGCAAATAGCGCAATTGAGGCTGCATTACTGAGTTGCTGTGGCTTGCTGAGGGAAGTTCACGCGCATAGTTATGGCATTCAAAAATATGTAGAAATATAAACAAAGACTTGTATAAAAAATCCACTTGTAATATAGTCTTTGTTATGCCTAAGTCTCCATTAGCGTTAAGTCAAATGCCGCCCGCAACCTTGTCTGCTTTGCAGCAATTGGGTGCGGACTTGGCGGTGGCGCGCTTGCGGCGCAAAGAGTCGCTGGCGGTTTGGGCCTTGCGCATGGGCACCTCGGTACCCACGCTGATGCGCATGGAAGCGGGCGAACCGGGTGTCAGCATGGGCATTTACGCCACCGCGCTGTGGTTGCTAGGCCGCTGTGATGCGCTGGCTGTGTTGGCTGCGCCAGAGGCAGACCGGGGCGCTTTGGAGCTTGATGTACGCGCAGCAGTCGCCTTGGGCAAGCAGCGACGACATGCTTCTAAGGCCTCCAACGCTTCAAAACTTGCCAAGTTGGCCAAATCTGCACGCTTAGCGCAAGAAATGAAACCAGAGATCAAGCCAGAACCCGCGCGTGTCTCCAAAAAAGCGGGTGTGGCCAATGCATGATGCGTTGTACCTATGGTTTTTGGCTGACCCTGCGTCGCCCCGATTGGTGGGTGAGTTGCGCCTGATGGCGGTCGGCAAAGGGGTGTCGCTGACCTATGCACCATCGTGGCTGGTACAGGGGTTTGCCTTGAGTGAAGATCTGCCTCTGATCAACATCGAGCATTTGCCCCGTGCAAAAGCGGTCGCCGCTGGCGCGGTGGACGATGCGCGACCTGACCGTTGGGGGGAGAGGGTGATTCAGCACATCGACAAACCCAAGCGTCTGTCGCTGATGGAGTATTTGTATTACGCGGGTGACGATCGGTTTGGCGCTTTGGGTGTTTCCACCTCCAGCACCGCGTATCTGCCTAGCCGCAACGGCCCTCTGCCAAGGTTGCAAGATGCACAAACTTTGAGCGAGGTGGTCGCCAAAGTCAATGCCAAAGAACCCATCAACGCGCTGGAGCGGCAAATGCTGTCGGCGGGTGGCAGTTTTGGCGGCGCCAAACCTAAAGCACTGATAGAGATTGACGGCGAGCAGTGGGTGATCAAGTTTTTTAACGGTGAACCGATTGACGTTCCCTTGATCGAGCATGCGTCCATGACGCTTGCCAAGCAGGCGGGCATCACCGCTGCAGAAACGCAAGTGCTGCCCTTGCTGGGTGAAAACGCACTGGCCGTCAAGCGCTTTGACCGCCAGTCTGGACGCGAAGGTTCGCAGCGCATCCACTGCCTGTCGGCCGGTACGGCTCTGCTGGCGGAGGCCGTGCAAGGCCAAGCCCCTGACTTTGGCTACCCTCAGCTGGCCCAGCTACTACGCCGCACCGGGGTGACACGTAACGGGGCCAACCAGCAAGACATGCACGAGCTATTTCGCCGCATGGTGTTCAATATTTTGATAGACAACACCGATGACCATGAGAAAAATCATGCCTTGCTGGTCACCCAGCCTTCCCGCAACGGGCGGCTGCGCTTGGCACCTGCTTTTGACGTGCTGCCCACCAATTCTGGCCAAGGCCATCAAGAATTCATCGTGGGGCTAGAAGGGCGGGACGGCACGCTGGCCAACGCCATGTCCCAATGTGTCCTGTTTGGTCTTACAACTAAAACTGCGGCCCAAGAGGTGCTTGCTGTGATTGCCGTCGTCAACCGTTGGCGCTCACATTTCAAGGACTGTGGTGTGACAGATGCTGACTTGGCCAGCTTGGCCCAGCGTATTGACGGCGGTGAGTTGCTAGCCATGCGGCAAAGCTTCAAGGCAGTCGACTAGGCCGCGCCTCCTAAACAGACTAAGCGCGCCAGCTAGCCTTACGCTGGGGTTTTTGTCACTGCACGCTGTGCCCCAAGGCGCGCTTCGTTGGCAGAAGCGCGGTGGAAGCGATTTAGCTGCCGCTGGCCGGCGTCTCGGGCGCTGCTGCGGGGGTCGCCGGCTTGGGCGGTACGCAATCGCCACAGACAAACATGCTTTTGCCTGCCAGCTTGCGAAATGATCCCAAAGAACGCGGCTTGTGCAGGCCGCATTTAGCGCAGCTCATGCTGGCGTTACCAGAGGATTGTGCAAATGGGGACCCCGAGGCGCGTGAGCGGTAGCGGAGGCCGTCGGGACTGATCTTGGTGGTGGTGTTATCGCGCATCCCCCCATTTTGCCTTTTTTCCGCCCCGAAGGCAAAAGTACAGGGCAATTTGCGGCCGTTTGCCGGGTTTTGCGCCCATCTAGTGCGGGCAAAGCTCCGCTAAATCACTGCAAGCAGGCCAACTTTGGGTGCTGGGGCCAACTTTTAGCTACTGCGCGCCAGGTGCTCGCTTGCCATATTCACATACCAGTCCAGGCACGCTGGGTTAGCCATGGCTTCGCGGTTGACTACTTTTTCCAGTGGGTGCCCTAGCATCAGCTTTTTGATGGGCAGTTCCTGTTTTTTGCCCGACAGGGTGCGCGGGATTTCCGCCACCTGGAATACGGCATTGGGCAAAAAGCGCGGGCTCAGGGCGCTGCGTATGCTGTCGCGAATCCGGGCCGTGAGCGCCTCATCAAGTGCCGTCCCAGGGCGCAGCACCACAAACAGCGGCATATAGCTTTCGCGGCCCAGGTATTCCAGGTCCACCACCATGCTGTCGAGCACTTCGGGCAGGGCCTCGACCGCGCTGTAAATCTCGCTGGTGCCCATGCGCAGGCCGTGGCGGTTGATGGTGGCGTCGCTGCGGCCATAAATCACGCAGCCCTCCAGCAAAGCGCCTTGCGCTCCAATGCGCAGCCAGTCGCCGTGGCGCCAGACGCCGCCAGTCTCGGGCGGTGCATCGCCGCCGCCGGGTTTGCGCCCTAGGCCTTTGGGGTACATCTCGAAATAGCTGGCGAGGTAGCGCTGGTTTTCGGGGTCGCCCCAAAAATACAGGGGCATGGAAGGAATGGGTTGGCTGCAAACCAGTTCGCCCACTTCGCCGACGACCGGTTCGCCCGCTTCGTTCCAGGCCTCGACCGCGCAGCCCAGCAAACGGCATTGCATGACGCCCGGCTCTTGCGGCAGTTCGCGGTTGCCGCCAATAAAGGCGCCGCAAAAATCGGTGCCACCCGAAATATTGCACCACCAAATTTCGGCGTCTGGCCAGGCTTGAGGCGGTGCAGCGGCGCGCACCGCGCGGAACTGCGCGCTGCCCCAGCTTTGGGTTTCGGGTGCCAGCGGCGAGCCGGTGGTGCCCAGGGCGCGTAGTTGGCTTAGGTCGCCCAGGCTGGCCAAGTCCAGCCCGGCCTTTTGGCAATTGGCATAAAAGGCGGCACCGGCTCCAAAAAAGGTGACGCGATTGCGGGCGGCAAAGCGCCACAAAGTGCCCCAATCGGGCGCATCTTTGGGGCCGGAGGGGTTGCCGTCGTAAATCACGCAGGTGGTGCCGTTGAGCAGGCCGCTCATTTGCGCATTCCACATCACCCAGCCGGTAGAGCTGTACCAGTGGTAGCGCTCGCCCCAGCT
>JAEMRG010000196.1 GCA_016463455.1 Rhodoferax sp. | reverse complement strand
GGAAAAAAGCGCCCCTCCGGGTGCTCACCCGGGCGCCCCAAGCTTTGCATGAGTTGGGCGTCGCTGAGTTGGGCCGTGTCGGGCTTTAAACGATCGGCTTTGCGCAAGGCCTCACGCACTTGGCGGATATTCCAGCCTTCTACTAAGGTCACGCTGCCGCTAGAGGCGTCGCCGCGCACCAGTTTTTGCAGAATCTGCCAGGGACTGGCCTGACCGCTCCATTCATAGCTGCCCGCACGAATCTGGCGCGACTGTCCGGATAAGCGGAACCACCAGTACAACAATGTCGGATTCACTGCTACGCCGCTGCGCGCTACGGCCGCGGCCACCTCTTTCGGGCTAGTTCCGGGCTCGATCGAGACCTCGGCCACTGGCTGCGCCAAAGTGCTGGGCACCCACAGCCACCACGCCCCAGCGCCGCCCCCAAGCAAAAGAAGCAGCAACAGGGCGCCGAACCCACGAGAAAAGGAAAAACGCACGCTGCAAACACCCAAAAGCTTTGAATCTTTCAATGATAAAGGATGGCCTGAGCATTGCAGGGCGATTTACGCAGGGAACGCTTTGGATTGGCGCTCAGCCGCGCGTTTTCGTTGCAAGGCAATCCGCTGACCGGGAAATCCCGGCGCAAGCCTTTGTACGAGCGCTTATTCACACGTATTACTATGCACGCTCCGGCGCCCATTGGTCTGGGGCCTTCATCCACTGGGGTAGCCCCTATGCACTTTATGCGACCCGCTCCACTTTTCGGTCTACTCAAGCAAGGCCTGCGAACTCGCAAAAGCGTCATCGCGAGCGCAGCGAAGCAATTCATTGCTTGTGGACAATCATCCACCCGTGGCTCCCCACTTCGTTGCGTGATAAGCGCATGCTTGCTCCTGGCGGCTTTGCCGGGTCTTGCAAGTGCCGAGGAATTTCCAACTATCTCGCCGTCCCAACTACCGGGCTCTTTGCAAGAGCTGTATGCCCGCGAGCAACCCGGCCTGGGCCAGTACGGTCATTGCGCAGCCGGTTTTGACAGCCGCACCGACGGTTTGAAAATGGCTTTGAGTTGCTCTATCTATGTACGCTCATCGGCCCAGGGCGCCCGCCTGGCGGTCAAGCTGTGCAATGAGCGTGCAGCCTTTCTAAAAATTAAGGCGCCCTGCAAGCTGATCGTGGACTAGGCCTTAGCCCCTTGGCATTGCGCGGGTCAGGGGCGCGCATAATTGCGCCTATGTTGCCTGCTCCATCTGCCTTGCCCCCATCTGCTACGTCACCCATTAGCGACTATGCCCTGCCCGCAGGTGCCGCACCCTTAGACCATCTGGGCGTGATCGCCCTGAACGGCCCGGACGCGGCCAGTTTTATCCACAACCAACTGACCAACGACTTCCTGCTGCTGGATGCACAGCATGCGCGCTTGGCGGCTTTTTGCAGCGCCAAGGGGCGCATGCAAGCCAGCTTTATCGGCTTGCAAGGTCAGTCCGAACAGTTGCTGCTTGTTTGCAGCCGCGACCTGCTAGCCGCCACCCTTAAGCGCTTGTCCATGTTTGTGCTGCGCGCCAAAGTCAAGCTGCACGATGCCAGCGCCGAATATGCGCTTTGGGGCTTAACGGGCTCAGCCTGTATGGCCTTACAAGACAGCGCCGCCTGGACCGCTGCCCAAGTCGATGGCGCGCATGTCATCAACCTCTACCCCGCCCAGCGAACCCCCCGCCAACTCTGGATAGCTGCGGTCAACAGCGCGCCACCGCAAGCGCCGCTTTGCAGCGCAGCCGACTGGGCTTTGGGCGAAGTGCTGTCCGGCATTGCCACGATCAGCATGCCGGTATTCGAAGCTTTTGTGCCGCAGATGCTGAACTACGAATCCGTCGGCGGCGTGAACTTTAAAAAAGGCTGCTACCCCGGCCAGGAGGTGGTGGCGCGCAGCCAGTTCCGGGGTACGCTCAAACGACGCGCCTACATCTTGCGCACGCTTGATAGCTGGCCGCAAACAGGGGACGCGCCTTTGGCGGCGGGGCAAGAACTGTTTTCGGCATTGGATGCAGAACAATCCTGCGGCACGGTGGTGCAAAGCGCTTATGCCCCCGATGGTCGCTGGCTGTGCATCGCCAGT
This sequence comes from Rhodoferax sp., assembly GCA_016463455.1. GTDB lineage: Bacteria > Pseudomonadota > Gammaproteobacteria > Burkholderiales > Burkholderiaceae_C > Allorhodoferax. The sequence continues at coordinate 2,085 of JAEMRG010000196.1, read as the reverse complement.
CTGCAAACCCAGGCCGCAGACGCGGGGGCCCTTCATGCGGGCAGCCCCGATGGCCCGGCGCTGCAATTATTAGCCATGCCTTACCCTTTGCTGGAAGACATTTAAGCCCTGTCGGCTTATCCAGGCGTTGGCCGCCATTAAATGCTGACGCACGACGCGCGACCACCCGGCGCCGCGTAGCAAGGGGCTGACGAATAGGCCTTCCACCTGCGCATCAGCCACTTTTTGCAGGCGTCCGCAGGCAATGGCCTCGTTCATAGCGTTGTAAAGCACGCAGTGCTGGGCACCTGCATCCTGCGGCTGTGTGGGGCGCAAACTGCATACCGCCTCGCGCAGACTTTGCCAATCCCCAAGCACCGCACGCACCGGCGATTGGCCTTGCTCAAATTGCGTTAACAAGTCGCGCAAGACTTGGGGCACGGGCAGGGATACTTTGGCGACCGGATCGGCAAACACATAGACCAACTCGGCGCTTACCAAGAGTTCCTCGCCTCGAAAGATACCGCTCACCAGTTGCAGTGAACTATTGCCAATGCGCGCGCAGCGCAAGCCCACATCGAGCACGTCGTCATAGACGGCAGAGGCATGAAACTCGAGCGTCGATTTGCGCACAAATAAATCGCCGCCCATGGCGTGCAAGCTTTGTTCATACGGTAGGGCCAGCGCGCGCCAGTAGTCGGCCAGGGCGGTGTCCACATACATCAGGTAATGCGGGTTGAAGACGATTTTTTGCAAATCCACTTCCGCCCAACGTACGCGCAAGCGATGGAAAAAACGGAAAGAGGCGCGAGAGCTGTTGTCCGACATAGCGTGCAAACCCTTCATGCAGTTTGGGCAAGGGTCTATGGTAGCGCCCCCACCGTGGCGCAGTGGCTTAGTCCGGCAATACGGCGGTTGCTTCTATTTCCACTTGGGCGCGGTCTTCCAGCAGGGCGGTGACTTGCACCAAAGTCATCACCGGGTAATGGCGGCCGATGACTTCTTGGTACACCCGGCCCAGCTCGCGGGCGCGGCGCAAGTATTCTTGCTTGTCGGTGATGTACCAGGTCATGCGCACCATATGCTGCGGCCCGGCCTGGGCGCAGGCCAGGGTGTCCACGATGTTTTGCAAGGCCTGGCGGCACTGGGCTACAAAATCATCGCTTTCGAATTGGCACTGACCATTCCAGCCGATCATGCCGGCTAGGAATATCGTACGGCCACCGGCCACGATGCCGTTGGAATAGCCTTTGGCCGGAACCCAAGCGGGCGGCTGTAAGGTTTGAAACATAGGGTGTCCTAGCTTTGAAGTTGACGCAGCTTGAAACGCTGCAATTTGCCGGTTTCGGTGCGCGGAAGGGATGCAACAAAATCCAGCTTGCGCGGATATTTGAAAGGCGCAATGCTGTGCTTCACATGCTCTTGCAGCGCAAAGACCATGCTTGCATCGCCACTGTGCCCAGGGTGAAGCACCACAAAGGCCTGCACGATCTGCCCGCGCTCGGAATCGGGCATACCGACTACGGCACATTCGAGCACTGCCGCGTGCAGCATTAAGGCGCTTTCCACCTCGGGTCCGGCGATGTTGTAGCCGGCCGAAATAATCATGTCGTCATTGCGCGCGCAGTAGCTGAAATAGCCATCGGTATCCATGACAAAGGTATCGCCGGGCAGATTCCAACCATCCACCACATAGTCGCGCTGGCGCGGGTCATCCAAATAGCGGCAACCCGTGGCGCCGCGCACTGCCAGCCGGCCCGGTGTGCCCTGCGGCACCGGCTGCATCTGTGCATCCACCACCCGCGCCTCATAGCCGGGTACGACTTTGCCGATACTGCCATCGCGCACTTCGCTACCTGCGCTGGCGATGTAGATGTGCATGACTTCGGTGCCGCCAATTCCGTCGGCAATTTGCAGCCCGGTGGCCTGCTTCCAGGCCTGGCGCGTGGCATCGGGCAAGGCCTCACCGGCGCTGACCGGATGTCGCAGGCTAGCTAGATCATGCTCCCCCGCCAGCGCCGCCATTTGGCGGTACATGGTCGGCGCGGTATAGCACTGGGTGGCGCGGTATTTGGCAATGGTCTGCAACAGCGTCTCGGGGGTGTG
>JAEMRG010000195.1 GCA_016463455.1 Rhodoferax sp. | reverse complement strand
CCAGGGTGCAAATTTCGGGCAGCAGTTGCTCCACATGGATCAGGCGCGCCATGGGCCCTATCAGGTCGGTGTTGGGGCCAAACTGCGTCGGGTGCTCGCCAGGGCCGATTTCCAGGTCGCCGCCCATGCCCGCTGTCAGGTTGACGATGACATCTACCCCCGATTCGCGGATGCGGTCCATCACCTCGGCATACAGCGCCGGGTCGCGGCTGAATTTGCCGTTCTCGGGGTTGCGCACATGGCAGTGCACCACGGTGGCGCCGGCCTTGGCCGCTTCCACCGCCGCTGCAGCGATTTGCGTGGGCGTGACAGGGATAGCCGGGTGCTTACCGACGGTGTCGCCGGCTCCTGTCAGGGCGCAGGTGATGATGACGTTGTGGTTCATAGTACGTAGTCCGTTTCTTCGAGGTCAAGGATGGCTTTGAGCGCCTGCAAGTGCAGGGCGCAGGAGTCGCTAGGGTAATCGTTCCATTGGGCGCAGGCCTGGCGCGCCACCGCGTCCGGGATCAGGGCCAGTGGCCGGCCGGTGGACAGGGCCAGCACCTGCACTTTGGCGGCTTTTTCCAGGTAATAGAGTTCGTCCAGGGCCTGCGCCACGCTCGGGCCTATGACGATCACGCCGTGGTTACCCAGAAAGAGCACGCTTTTGCCGTCTTGCATCAGGGCAGCTACGCGCTCGCCTTCGGAGGCGTCTAAAGCCATTCCCGCGTAATGCCGGTCATAGGCGATGCGGCCGTAAAAGCGGCAGGCGTTTTGGTCCAGCGCCAGCCATTCAAAATCTTGCAGGCAGCACAGCGCGGTGGCATAGGGCATGTGGGTGTGCAATATGCAGCGCGCTTGCGGCACGCGCTGGTGCAGCGTGGCGTGCAGGTTCCAAGCGGTGGGGTCGGCGCCCAGGGCGGCGATGTCCTCGCCGCTGTGGTCTGCATCAAGCAGCAGCAGCTCACTGGCGCGGATGCGCGAAAAATGGCTGCCGACGGGGTTGAGTAAAAACTGCTTGCCGGCTTCGGAGACTGCCAGGCTGAAGTGGTTGGCGATGGACTCATGCATGTCCCAGCGCGCGGCCCAGCGAAAGGCAGCGGCCAAGTCGATGCGCTCTTGGGTCAGCAGGGTTTGTGGGTGCATGCAGGGTTTCCGTCTAAATGTCACTGTAGGGCGACTGTTTGCACCGGGGTGCTAAAGGTGCGACGCATTTTCAGCCAAAAGCGACCTGCTGCGCCTTGCTCTTTTTTCGCTACGCCAATCGAAAGAATTGTCCCGCTGAGCGCGCAATACGTCGCCTTTTGGGGGCTGGGCCTTGCACGGCTGTGTCACCATCGAGGCTTCGCTGTCTTGCGATAGCCCGCCCTCGTTTTTCTATGCAACTCCCTCGTTTTTCCCCGCTAACGCTACCCTTGGCTTCCCTATTGTCGGGCGTCAGTCTGTTGGTCGTGGGCATTGCGCTACTGACCGTGGCAATTGGCGCGCAGGCCGGTTTGGCCAAGTATTCGGGCCTGGTCACCGGCATGATTATGTCGGCCTATTTCGCCGGTTTTGTCTATGGCACCTATGCTTGCCCAGGCCTGATTCGGCGTGTGGGCTATATCCGCGCCTTTGCCGTCATGGCCTCGGTGGCCTCGGCCCTGCCGGTGCTGCATGCTTTGTGGACCAACCCCTGGTTCTGGGGCTTGCTGCGCTTTATCACCGGGCTGTGCATTGTGGGCTTGTATATGGTGATTGAGAGCTGGCTCAATGTGGTGGCCGGGCGTGAAAGCCGGGGCAAGGTGTTTGCGGCCTATATGGCGGTCACCGGCGTGTCTACTGCGCTGGGACAGTGGCTGATTCTGGCGGGCGACCGCTTTGGCTTTATGCCTTTTGCTTTTGTCTCCATTTTGTTTTCCTTCGCCCTGGTGCCCACCACCATGACGACCATCCGCGAACCCAAGCAAGCCCACGCACCGTCCATGAGCCTGGTGCGCTTGTTCGCCATTTCGCCGATTGGCGCCATCGCCTCCATGGGCGCGGGTTTGATCAGCGGTACCTTTTACAGCCTGGGCAATGTGTTTGGTGCAGGGGTGGGCTTTAGCGACAGCCATACCGCGACCTTTATGGCCGCCACGATTTTGAGCGGCGCCGCATTTCAGTACCCGGTGGGGCATTTGTCCGACCGCTACGACCGGCGCTGGATGCTGGTCTGGGTTTGCCTGATCTCTGCCTTGCTCGCTGCCGTGGGTTTTTACCTGGCCCGCGAATATGAAAACCTGCTGGTGATATTGGGTATTTTGTATGGCGCGCTTTCGTTTTCGATTTACGGCCTGAGCGTGGCGCACACCAATGACTTGATCGAGCCCTCCAAAGTATTGGAAACCACCGGCGGCCTGCTGCTGCTCTACGGCATAGGCGCCACCCTGGGCCCGACCATGGCCGGCGGCATGATGGACTACCTGGGCCCCGAGAGCCTGATGCTGTACTTTGCGCTGGTGCTGCTGGCGCTGGCTGGCACGGTGTGGTACTTCATGCTGGGCCAGACCGAGCGCGTCGAAATGCCCGCGCCGCGTTCGGACTACGTGATGATGGACGCCAGTTCCCAAGCGGCCTTGCAAATGGATCCGCGCGCTTTGCCGCAGGATGCCGAATAAGGGCAGGGCCAGCGCCAGCCTGGGTGCACAATCGCGCTGGATCTATAAGCACCCACCTGAAAGACGCGTATGCAACACGTGACATTCACCCAAATGCAAGACGGCACGGCAGAGGACTACCAGTTGCTGCACCAACTTGAGCAGGCCTATATCCGTACGCTGCCCGACCGATTGCTGGCGGCTTTGCAAGACTTGAGCGAATCTTTGCCGGGCTACCAGATCAGCCGCCTGGAGCACTCGCTGCAAAGCGCCAGCCGCGCGGAGGATGATGGCGCAGACATCGACATGGTGGTGGCCGCGCTCTTGCACGACATCGGCGACGTGCTGGCGCCAGACAACCATTCGCAAATGGCCGCCGCTATTTTGAGGCCTTATGTGCGCGCCGAGGTGACCTGGGTGGTAGAAATGCACGGCCTGTTTCAAATGCAGTTTTATGCCCACCATTTAGGCAAACCGAACGACGGACATCTAGCCTATGCCAAGCATCCTTGGTTTGCCAGCTGCCAGCGCTTTTGCGCGGTGTATGACCAGGCGGCGTTTGACCCTGCCTACCCCAGCCGGCCGCTGTCGCACTTCGCGCCTTTGCTGCGCACGGTGTTTGCGCGTCAGCCTTTTGACCCAGCGGTTTTGCAGGAGCCGGGCAAGGCTTAATCGCCCGGGCTTGGCTGCCCTCAGACCACCAGCGGCGCTTCCTGCATGGCTTCGCATTGCTCCTGCAGCATCAGCACCTGCCCCTGCCAGTAGTCGCTAGAGCCGAACCAGGGGAAGTTTTGCACAAAGGTCGGGTCGCTCCAGCGCCGGGCCAGCCAGGCGCTGTAGTGGATCAGGCGCAGCGTGCGCAGCGGCTCTATGAGTGTCAGCTCGTCGCGGTCAAATTCACGGAATTGTTCGTAACCATCCACCAAAAAGCCCAGCTGGCGGCTGCGCTGGCGCCGGTCGCCGCTGGCAAGCATCCACAAGTCTTGCACGGCAGGGCCGGTGCGCGCATCGTCCAGGTCGACAAAATGCGGCCCCGGCCCGGCGCTGGCGGCCGCGTCGGTCGGCGTCCACAAAATATTGCCCGGATGGCAGTCACCATGCAGGCGCAGCAGGCGAATTTGCGCCTCGCCGGGGCTTGCTTTTTTGCCGCACAGCGCCGGGTAAGCCGCCACCATGGCCAGCGCCTCGTCGCAGTGTCGGGCCCAGGCGCTTTGCACGTCCAGCGGAATCATCTCCTGTCCCAGCAGCCAGTCGCGCGAATCTTGCCCAAAACTTTGCAAGTCCAGCGCCGGCCGGCTGGCAAAGGGTTTGCGCGCGCCCAGGGTGTGGATGCGCGCCAGAAAGCGGCCAATCCATTCCAACACTTCCTCGTCGTCCAGTTCGGGCGCTCGTCCACCCCGGCGCGGGCTGACGCTAAAGCCAAAGCCGCCGAAGTGGTGCAGCGTGGCCCCGGCCAGGCGCAGCGGCCCGATGGCTGGAATTTCTGCCTGCATTAGCTCCTCTGCAAAACTATGCTCTTCCAGAATCTGCACTTCGCTCCAGCGACCGGGCCGGTAAAACTTGGCCACCACCGCGCTACCGTCCTCCAG
>JAEMRG010000014.1:1679-16552 GCA_016463455.1 Rhodoferax sp. | reverse complement strand
GTGGCCTATGGCGGGCGCTTTGGGCCGGAAGTGGCTTTGCAGCTGATGGCGCGCTGCGGTGTGACGCATACTTTTTTGTTCCCCACCGCGCTCAAAGCCATGATGAAAGCCGCGCCGGGCCAACCAGGTCGCAGCGTGCGCCGTGCTTGGGGTTTGAAACTGCAGGCCATCATGAGCGCGGGCGAGGCGGTAGGCGACGCGGTGTTTGCTTATTGCAAAAAGCAACTGGGCGTAACGGTCAATGAAATGTTCGGCCAGACCGAAATCAATTACATCGTCGGCAATTGCGCGCGCCTGTGGCCGCCCAAGCCCGGCAGCATGGGTATGGGCTATCCCGGGCACCGGGTGGCGGTGATTAATGCGGCGGGCTTTGAGTGCGCAGTGGGTGAACCCGGTGATGTGGCTGTGCACCGCTTGGATGTGCACGGCAAGGCGAACCCCATTTTCTTTTTGGCTTACTGGAAAAACCCGCAGGCGACGCAAAACAAATACACCGGCGACTGGTGCCGCACCGGCGACCTGGCGGTGCGCGATGCGCAAGGCTATTTGTGGTACCAGGGGCGCAGCGACGATGTGTTCAAGTCCGCCGGTTACCGCATAGGCCCCGGCGAGATTGAAAACTGCCTGGTCAAACACGCTGCCGTAGCCAATGCCGCCGTCGTGCCCAAGCCGGATGCCGACCGGGGTGCGCTGGTCAAAGCCTATGTGGTGATTGCACCGGAATACCTGGCGACGCACCCAGCGCAAGCCAAAAAGCGCAAGGCCTTTGAGGCTGATTTGACGCGCCAACTGCAGTCCCATGTGCGCGGTCTACTGGCGCCTTATGAATACCCCAAAGAGATCGAGTTTGTTGAAGCCTTACCGATGACAACTACCGGCAAAGTGCAGCGTCGCGTGCTGCGCTTGCAGGAGGAAGCGCGCGCCGCAAAGGCGACTCGCGGCGATTGAAGCCTCGTTAAACTGCTTGCCATGAAAACTATCCAACTTGGTCGCAGTGCGCTGCATGTATCGCCGATTTGCCTGGGGACCATGACTTTTGGTGAGCAGGTCGATGAACCCAGCACCCACCGCCTGCTCAGTCACGCCGTAGCAAGAGGTGTGACTTTTTGGGACACCGCCGAAATGTATGCGGTGCCGCCACGGCCAGAAACCTTTCAGGTGACCGAAATATTTCTGGGTAACTGGCTTTCCAAAAATCCTGGGGTACGCAAGCAACTGATTTTGGCGACTAAAGTGGCGGGTCCCTCGCGCGGTATGCCCTGGGTGCGCGGCGGCGCTATGGATGTGAGCGCGCAAGACATCATCGAGGCCTGCGAGGGCAGTTTGCGCCGCTTGCAAACCGATGCTATCGATCTCTACCAACTGCACTGGCCCACGCGCAATGTGCCCGTGTTCGGGCAGATAGTTTTTGACCCGAGCAAAGACCGCGAAGTCACTTCCATGCACACCCAGTTGGAGGCCTTGGGCCAACTGGTGAAAGCGGGCAAAGTGCGCGCCATCGGCCTGTCCAATGAAACGCCTTATGGGGTGTGCGAATTTGTACGTCTGGCTGAGCAACACGGCCTGCCGCGCATAGCTACGGTGCAAAACGCTTACCACTTGCTCAATCGCACGCATGAGAACGGCATGGACGAAGCCATGCACCATTTGCAAGTCAGCTTGCTCGCTTATTCACCGCTGGCCTATGGATTGCTCAGCGGCAAATACGATGTTTCGGGCATTACTGGGCCCGAAGCGCCCAAGGACGGGCGAATCGCCCTGTTTGAATCGGTGCGCAAGCAGCGCTGGGGCCGGCCCGAAGCCCTGAACGCCGCCCGGCGCTACAACGCTTTGGCGCGTGAAAACGGCATGCGCCCGGCGCAGATGGCGCTGGCCTTTTGCAATAGCAAATGGCAGGTGGCCAGCACCATCATCGGCGTCACTACGCAAGCGCAGTTGGACGAGGACATTGACGCGTTTAACACCGTACTGACGCCTGAGCTGCTGAAGGCGATTGACGCGATCCGTTACGAGATGCGCGACCCGGCGCAATAAGGCGCTTGGAACCAAGAGGCTTGTGCCGTGGCAAAAAATGAGCGGGTGAGTGAAACACCGGCCACCCAGCTGCTGAAAAGCGCGAAGGTCGATTTCAGTGAGCATAGTTACGAATACCTCGAGCATGGTGGCGCGCAGCACAGCGCACAGGTGCTGGGCTGGGACCCTTTTCATGTAGTCAAAACCCTGATCATGCAAGACCAGGATGCCAAGCCGCTGGTGGTGCTGATGCACGGCAACCGCAAGGTATCGACCAAAAATCTAGCGCGCCAGATTGGCGCCAAGTCGGTAGAGCCCTGCACGCCGGACACTGCCAACCGGCACAGCGGCTATCTGGTGGGCGGCACCTCGCCCTTTGCCACGCGCAAGGCTATGCCGGTGTATGTGGAGGAGAGTATTTTGGGTCTAGCAAAAATTTTGATCAATGGCGGGCGGCGCGGCTACCTAGTGGGGCTGGACCCGCAGTGGTGCGTGCGCCTGCTAGCTGCCAAGGCGGTACAGTGCGCAATGCAAGCGTAAAGCGCAGGCCCGGATTCGGCGCCCATCATCAAGGAGAACATGCATGGAATCACTGAGCCCATGGGTCCTGGCAGGCAATACGTTGATCGCCGTGCTGACGGCCTACCTGATTGGTTCTTTGTCGTTCGCCGTCATCGTCAGCCGCCTCATGGGCCTGAACGACCCGCGCACGTATGGCAGCAAAAACCCCGGCGCGACCAATGTACTGCGCTCGGGCAGCAAAGCCGCCGCCGTGGTCACCCTTTTGCTGGACGCCGCCAAAGGCTGGCTGCCGGTCTATGCGGTCCAGCAATGGGGCGCCCCTTACGGCTTAGAGGCTGGCGCAGTAGCGCTGGTGGGCCTGGCCGCATTTTTGGGACACGTATTCCCGGTGTTTTTTCGGTTTCAGGGCGGCAAAGGCGTGGCCACTGCCGTCGGCGTGGTCTTGGCCACCAATCCTTGGCTGGCACTGGCCGTCGGGGCCAGTTGGCTCATCATCACTTACTTTTCCCGTTATGTGTCGCTAGCCTCGGTCGTGGCGGCCATTTTTGCGCCTGTCTATTACTTATTCGGTGACGGCGTGGCTTGGCGCGCCGACAACAGTATTGCCCTGGCGCTGGCCATCATGAGTGGCCTGCTGGTCTGGCGCCACGCGCCAAATCTGGTGCGATTGGTAAAGGGCACGGAGTCCCGACTGGGTGCGAAGGCAAAACCAGGCGCTTAGGGCTCACTCGCGCAGGTTGTTGAAGCTCAGTGGAATATCGGTAATTTCTTTTTTGAGCAGTGCCATGGCCGCTTGCAGGTCGTCGCGCTTGACACCGGTGACGCGTACCGCATCGCCCTGAATGGCGGCTTGGACTTTGAGTTTGCTGTCTTTAATCAGGCGTTGGATTTTTTTCCCCAATTCGCTTTCGATGCCATTGCGCACTTTGATAACGCATTTGACTTTGTCGCCCCCCATTTTTTGCACATCGCCTTTGTCCAAAAAACGGACATCGACGTTGCGCTTGGTGAGTTTGTTGCGCAGCACGTCCTCGATCTGATCCAGTTGAAATTCGGCATCGCCTATCAGGGTGATCTCTTTGTCCTTGATCTCTATGGCGGCGGCCGTGCCTTTGAAATCAAAACGCGTGCCGATTTCTTTGGTGGTGTTTTCTACGCCGTTTTTCACATCGACCAGGTTGGCTTCACAAACAGTATCAAACGAGGGCATCTTCAAATTTCTCCAACAAAGTTGACGGGTATCGCACCGCGCGCGAGGGCGGGCGAATGCGACAATCCCAGCATGGTAGTCGAGAACAATGTGCCTTTGCAGGCATTGAACACGTTTCACATTGTGGCGCGAGCGCAGCAATTGGTGCGTATCCGTAGCCAAGAGGATGCGACCGCCGTGCTGCAAGACGCTGCACTGGCGGCGCTACCGAAGTTTGTACTGGGCGGTGGCAGCAACCTGGTGCTGACGGGGGACGTCAAGTCCCTGGTGCTCAAGGTCGAGATTGTCGGATGCCGCCTGCTGCGGGAAACGCCCAAGGCCTTTATCGTGGAGGCCGGGGCGGGTGAAAACTGGCATGATTTTGTGGCCTGGACTCTGGAGCAAGGCATGCCCGGTATGGAAAACATGGCCTTAATTCCGGGTACGGTGGGTGCCGCGCCAGTGCAAAACATTGGCGCCTACGGGGTGGAGTTGCAAGACGTGTTTGAGTCACTGGACGCCATGGATTTGCACACCGGCGAGGTCTTTAGCCTGGATGCGGCCCAATGCGCATTCGGCTACCGCGATTCGATTTTTAAGCACACCAGCGCAGCGCCGGGCCTCGGCCTCAAGGACAAGTCGCTGATTTTGCGCGTACGCTTTGCCCTGCCCAAGGCTTGGAAGCCGGTGCTGGGGTATGCCGACATCGAAAAAATGCGCACCCAAGAGGCCTGCGAGAAGCCTAATGCGCAGCAAATTTTTGACTGGGTCTGCCGCATCCGGCGCAGTAAGTTGCCCGATCCGGCGCTGTTGGGCAACGCCGGCAGTTTTTTCAAAAACCCCACGGTCAGCGCCGAGCAATGCGCCGACATCATTGCGCGGGACCCGCGGGTGGTGTATTACCGACTGGCCGACGGCTCCTTCAAACTGGCTGCCGCCTGGTTGATTGACGCCTGTGGCTGGCGCGGCAAGTCGGTGGGCCACGCGGGGGTCTATGAAAAACAGGCACTGGTGCTGGTCAACCGGGGCAACGGCAGCCTGGGCGCCACCGGCGGCGAGGTGATGACCTTGGCCAAGGCGATTCAAACCAGTGTGTATGAGCGCTTTGGCTTACTGCTCGAGACGGAGCCCGTGGTCTTGTAAAGGTTTTTATGTAGTGCAAAGAGCGCCGCAGGCGTGTGTTCGACAATACATCTACGGGCTTGGCCCTGGTCTTAAAAGTGTGGAGAAGTGTTCGCCATGAAACAGGTTTTGGTTTTGGGGGGCTCCGGGTTTGTCGGCGGCCATGTATGCGAAAAACTGGTGCGCGCCGGTTACCGGGTGAGCGTCATTACGCGCAAAGCGGTCCATGCGAGGTGCGTGATGCATTTGCCTGGGCTCACCGTCCTTGAATGCAATATCCATGACGAAGCGGCCTTGGCCCGCGCCATGGTGGGTATGCATGGCGTGATTAACCTGGTTGCTATCTTGCACGGCAGCCCCGCAGCCTTTGTCCATGTGCACCAAGACTTGCCAGCCAAGATAGCGCGCGCTTGCGTGCGCAGCGGGGTGCGCCATGTGGTGCATATCAGCGCGCTGGGCGTGAACAGTGCGCAGCCGCAGGCCGCGCCCTCCAATTACCTAAGAAGCAAAGCACTAGGCGAAAAGCTGCTGGCCGACACGCTGGGATGGGGGCAGGGCGGCACGGGTCGCTGCGGTCTGACGGTGCTGCGGCCCAGCGTGATATTTGGCGCAAACGATAAGTTTTTGAATGTGTTTGCCCGCCTACAAGCCATTTTTCCGGTAATGCCGCTGGCCGGTGCCGATGCGCGCTTTCAGCCGGTGTGGGTGCAAGATGTTGCCAGTGCGGTGATCAGCAGCCTGGCCCACGGCTTGGGCCAGGCGCCCTCCTTGCAGGTGTATGAACTGGCCGGCCCGCAGGTCTACACCTTGCGCCAGCTGGTGCAATTTGCGGCGCGCAGCAGCGGCATACGGCAAGGCCTTGGCCGACCGGTCATCGGCCTTCCTTTGTGGATGGGTCGCATCCAGGCTTTTGTGCTGGGTTTGATGCCGGGTGAGCCGGTGATGAGCCAGGACAACCTGGACTCTATGCGCGTGGACAATGTGGCCGCGGGTGTCCTGCCGGGATTGGAGGCTTTGGGCATTGAAGCCAGTAGCTTAGAGGCCATAGGCCCGCAATACCTGTTCCCCAAGTCCGCAAGCCAGGGCTTGCTGGGCGTGCGCAACCGCCGCCGCTAGATTTGCGCGGTTTCGCTGCCCGGTTCGAGGTGCTTGCGGATCACGTCCTGCAAGCGGCCCATGTGCACCGGCTTGGTGACAAAGTCGTTCACGCCTGCGGCCAGTGCGTCTTCATGTGCATCGTTCATCACATCAGCCGTGAGCGCGATGATGGGTAGCTTTGCCGCCGGATGCCCCAGCGCCCGTATCGCGCGTGTGGCGTCTATGCCGTTCATGACCGGCATGTGCAAGTCCATCAACACCAGGTCAAAGCTTTGTTTTTGCAAGCGCTCGATGGCGACACTTCCGTTTTCCGCGAAATAGGTCAGGTAGCCCATGCGCTTGAGCAAGATATCAACAAACTTGCGGTTGACCTCGTTGTCCTCCACCACCAGTATGCGATACAAGCGTTCCGCTTTGGTCGGTGGGTCCAGCTGGAATACCTTGGCTTGGCTGGTGGGCAAGGGCGCTTGAGTGCGCTGCGCCTGTATCCGCAAGGTAAAACAAGAACCCACGCCCTTCGCACTCGTGACCTCGATCTGCCCCCCCATCAAGCCCGCCAGGGACTGTGAGATTTCCAGGCCCAGACCGGTGCCGCCATAGTCTTTAGTGATTCCGTTGTAAACCTGGTTAAAGCGCTGAAACAAATTTTCCAGCGCGTCACTGCTGATCCCGATGCCGCTGTCCTCCACGCTAATGTCCAGCATGACAGAGTCTTGGTCGTCTGAGGATGCAGGCACTCCCAATTTGACCTTGATCTGGATGCCACCCTGGTTGGTGAATTTGAGCGCGTTATTGGACAGGTTGAACAATATTTGTTTCAGGCGTTTTACGTCCATCAGCAGCCACTGCGGCACGTCTGGGTGTACCTGTGCGTCAAAGTCCAGCTTTCTTTGCTCAGCCTGCGGGCGCATAACATCGCCGATCTCGCGAATGACTTGACGTAGCTCCAAGGGCGCATAGTGCAGGGTGATTTTTCCTTCTTCCAGGGCCGATAGGTCCAAGATGTCGTTCAAGACGTTAAGCAAATGGTTGGCCGAGGCATTGGCGATCTTGAGATAGTCCGCCTGCATGGCATTGAGCGGGGTGGTTCCCAGCAGGCTAAGCATGCCGAAAACTCCGTTAAAAGGCGTTCGCAGCTCATGGCTCATATTGGCCAGAAAGCGGCTCTTGCCCCGGCTCGCAGTTTCGGCTTGCAATTGCGTCTCGCGGAAATACGCGGTCATTTGGAGCGACTTTTCTTGCGCCAATGCGCGTTGCCGATTCTGCAAAAGCAAGGTCCCTGCCGTAAGCAAGAGCAGTACTATCAGCACTACCAAGGACACTACCGCGACGAGGAAAATGTCGCTGGTATGGCTGTGCAGACGCTCATACTGGGAAGCCGCTTGCTGCAGGTAAAAAAGCAGGGCAACCGCGATGCACAGGCTGGCAAGCACCGTGGCCAAAATCGTTTTGTTCGTGCGCAGGCTTGAGCGCGGCTCGGCTGCTTGCCCGTCGCGAACCGCTAGGGCGACCGGACGTTTATCAGCCGCCATTGCCAGCGTGAGCCCTCGTACTTGCCATTGCTCGCCCCCCGTTAAAGACCGTTGCGTTGCTGAAAACTAGGTGTCTATAGTGACTCGCTTTTTAATGGCTCAGTCGTCTTTGGTCAAGCCCATCATGCGGGTGCCCGGGTCCTGCGCGAGTAAGCCCGCTTGACTGTAAATGCCCAGTTTTTCGCGGGTGTCGGCAATATCCAGGTTGCGCATGGTGAGTTGCCCTATCCGGTCTGCTGGGGAGAACATGGAGGCGCCTTTTTCCATGGTCAGACGCTCGGGGTGGTAGGTCAGGTTGGGCGATTCGGTGTTCAAAATGGAGTAATCGTTGCCGCGGCGCAGTTGCAGCGTGACCTCGCCGGTGACGGCGCGTGCCACCCAGCGCTGCGCCGCTTCACGCAGCATGATGGCTTGCGGGTCAAACCAGCGTCCTTGGTACAAAAGGCGGCCGAGTTTGCGCCCGTTTTCGCGGTATTGCTCGATCGTGTCTTCATTGTGGATGCCAGTGACCAAGCGCTCGTACGCGGTGAATAACAGCGCCAATCCGGGGGCTTCGTAAATGCCACGGCTTTTCGCTTCGATGATGCGGTTCTCAATCTGGTCGCTCATGCCCAGACCATGCCGCCCGCCGATGCGGTTGGCTTCCAGGATCAGGCTTACCAGGTCCGGGTACTCCACGCCATTGAGCGCGACCGGGCGGCCTTCGTCAAAGCGCACCCGCACGTCTTCGCGCGCGATGCTGACCTCGTCCTTCCAAAAGGCCACGCCCATGATGGGGTTGACGATGGTCATACCGCTGCTCAGGTGCTCTAGGTCTTTGGCCTCATGGGTGGCCCCCAGCATATTGGAGTCGGTGGAATAGGCTTTTTCCGCCGACATCTTGTAGCCAAAACCCGCTTGGGTCATGAAAGCCGACATTTCCGCACGCCCACCAAGTTCGTCGATGAAGGCCTGATCCAGCCAGGGTTTGTAAATTTTCAGCGCGGGGTTGGTAAGCAGTCCATAGCGGTAAAAGCGCTCGATGTCATTGCCTTTGTAGGTGCTGCCATCGCCCCAGATATGCACATCGTCTTCCTTCATGGCGGCCACCAGCATGGTGCCGGTCACGGCGCGCCCGATAGGCGTGGTGTTGAAGTAGGTCAGGCCACCGGTGGAAATATGAAAAGCGCCACTTTGCAAAGCGGCAATGCCTTCGGCAGCCAGCTGGCTGCGGCAGTCAATCAGGCGGGCGTGTTCGGCCCCATATTCCATAGCTTTGCGCGGAATTTCGTCGTAGTCTGCCTCGTCGGGCTGGCCTAGGTTGGCGGTGTAGGCGTAGGGAATCGCGCCTTTGTTGCGCATCCAGTGCAGCGCAGCGCTGGTATCGAGGCCGCCGGAAAATGCGATACCGACTTTTTGGCCTGCGGGGATGTTTTGAAGAATGGTGGACATAGAGGCCTAGGCTGAAGGGGTCGGGCTCGGAGGCTTAGCCGTAATGGCAGATGTAATGAAAGGCGTCGGCCACGCGAATTTGAAAGCTGCTCTGGCCAGGCACGCTAAAGCTTTGGCCAGGCTGGCAGCTGGCCCATTGGCTGGCATCTTTTAGCAAATATTCACAAGCGCCGGCCACGCATTCCATGATTTCCGGCGCTGCGGTGCCAAAAGTGAGTTCGGCGGCGAGTACCACGCCAACGGATTTTTTGCTGCCATCGGCCATAGTGAGGCTGTGGCTGACACATTTGCCGTCGAAATAGACACTGGCTTGGGTGGTGATGCTGGCGCTTTGGAGGTGGGTGGTGCTCATGGCTGTGACTCGGTAGGGGCCGGCAGTTGCCCGGCGCGGCTGGGGAATGGGCGGCTCATCAGTGCAAGCGGGTCGCCCGCAAAGCCTTCGATTTTAAGGCAGCAGGTCCGCAAAGCTATGGGGTGCAAAGCCCACGGTGATCCGGCCATCGGGCCACTGCACCACGGGCCGCTTGATGACGCTGGTTTGAGCCTGGATCAGCGCAGCAGCGCTGGCCGCGTCACCCACGCTGTTTTGCAAGGCCGGGTCGAGCTTGCGCCAAGTCGTGCCTTTGCGGTTGAGTAGCATCTCCCAGCCCACCGCCTGCATCCAGCGGGCTAGGGCATCGGGCGGCACGCCGTCTTTTTTGAAATCATGAAAGTGATAGGCCAGGCCTTGGTTTTGCAGCCACAGGCGGGCTTTTTTCACGCTGTCGCAGTTGGGGATGCCAAATACGGTGATGGCCGGGGAGGCAACAGTATGGTTCATGGCCGCGATGATGCCACGGGCTAGTATGAGCTTAAGACCTCGGTCTGCGCGACAATCTCAGCCCTATGAAAAATTTAACCGACTGGCTGGCCTATTGCGAGCAATTGCATCCTAAAAACATCGACATGGGCTTGGAGCGGGTGCGCCAGGTGGCGCAGCGCATGGATTTGCACTTGCCCTGCACCGTGATCACCGTGGCCGGCACCAACGGCAAGGGCTCCACCTGCGCCATGCTGGAGTCCATCTTGATGCAGGCGGGCTACCGCACGGCGGTGTATTCCTCGCCGCATTTGGTGCATTTTGAAGAACGCTTGCGCCTGCAAGGTCAGAACGTCGCATCCGATGCCTTGACGCAAGGCTTTGTCCGAGTGGAGGCTGCGCGCACCGAAGGCCCGGAGCCTGTATCCCTGACCTATTTTGAGTTTTCCACCCTGGCCATCCTGGATGTGATGCGGGCTCAACCCCTGGATGTGGCGATTTTGGAAGTCGGCATGGGCGGGCGCTTGGACGCGGTCAACATCATCGACGCCGATTGCGCAGTGATCACCAGTATCGACCTGGACCATATGGAGTTTTTGGGCACTGACCGGGAAACGATTGGCTTTGAAAAGGCCGGCATTATGCGTACCGGCCGCCCGGTGGTGGTCAGCGATCCGGTGCCGCCGCAAAGCGTGCTGGACCATGCGCTGGAAATCGGCGCTGACCTGTGGCGCGTGGGCCGAGACTTCAATACCCGTGGCGACCCGCAGCAATGGGAATGGGCTGGCAGGGGGCGGCGCTACAGTGGCTTGGCCTATCCCGCTTTGCGCGGCGCCAACCAACTGGTCAACGCGGCGGGTGTGCTGGCGGCCTTGACTGCTTTGCGGGACCCACTGCCGGTTACCGCGCAGGCCATACGCAGCGGCCTGGCCATGGTGGAGTTTGCGGGGCGCTTTCAGATCATTCCAGGCAATCCCAGCCTGGTGCTGGATGTGGCCCACAACCCGCATTCGGTCGCGGCGCTGGCGGCCAATTTGGATGCCATGGGCTTTTTCCCGCGTACCCATGCGGTATTCGGGGCCATGGCGGACAAAGACCTGGCGCCCATGCTGGCCCGCATGAATCCGCTGGTCGAGTGCTGGTATTTCACCGATTTACCTACTGCGCGCGCAGCCGCGGGCACGGATTTGATGCAGTCTTGGCAGACCCAAAATACCCGTAAAGACGCTAGCGGCAAGGCCTTTTCGGACCCCCAATCGGCCTTGCAAGAGGCCCTTCGCTGCGCCGACCCCGCTGATAGAATCCTTGTGTTTGGTTCGTTTTACACCGTTGGCGGTGTACTCCAGCAAGGGCTTCCCCGGCTTTCCGGAGCCCACCTCGCATCCTCTTAAAAAATCACGCTATGGCATTTTTCAAGTTTCGCAAAGACGGTGCCGAGCCTGCAGCCCCCGCACCGGCCGCCGAAAGCTTGGAAGCCATGCGCAAACGGGCCCGTCAACGGCTGATAGGCGCGGCCGCTTTGGTGCTGATCGGGGTCATTGGCTTCCCTTTGCTGTTTGACAGCCAGCCGCGCCCAATTGATGTGGATATTGCCATCAACATTCCCGACAAGAACAAAGTAGCGCCCCTGGCGGCCACTCCTTCTATGGTGACAGCGTCGCAGGCGGAAGCGCCGCAGCCGCCCAAAGTTGAGCCGGTGGAAAAAGAAACGCTGGTCTATCCTGCCCCTGGCGAAAAAGCGGTCGTGGCTGCTGTCGTCGGTACGCCTGAAAACGTAGCTGCCGACAAAGCCAGTGCGCAAACGCCGCCGCTTGCCGATACCAAGGCCATAGCAAAGACCGATAGCAAGGCCGAGACCAAGGCGCTTGCCAAACCCCAAACCAAAGCAAGCGATACCCCGCCCACGGCCGAGGCCGCCAAAGCCCAGACTTTGCTAGAAGGCAAAGAGCCGGCGCCAGAAGCGCCTGGGCCGAGCCCGCGCTATGTGGTGCAAGTGGGCGCATTTGCCGAAGCGCAAAAAGCCCAGGAAGCGCGCCAAACCTTGGAAAAAGCCGGGTTTAGTACCTATACCCAGGTCATCACCAACAACGATGGCAAGCGCATCCGGGTTCGCGTAGGGCCTTTTGCCATCAAAGCAGAGGCGGAGAAATCCGCAGAAAAGATCAAGTCCCTGAATCTTCCCGCTGCGGTTTTAACGCTGTAGTGCAAACAGGCCATGGCCGATCTCGATTGGATTTGCTTGGCCGTGCTGGCATTGTCGCTGTCCATCGGTGCCTGGCGCGGTTTGGTTTATGAGCTTCTGTCTGTGGTCAATTGGGTGCTGGCCTTTGTGTTAGCGCAGTGGGCCGCGCCATCGATAGCGCAATTGCTGCCTATGCACGGTGCCAGCGACATGGTGCGCTATGGGGCGGCATTTTTTTGCGCCTTTATTTTGTGCCTGCTGGCCGGTAGTGTGCTGGTGTTTTTGACCAAAAAAGTGGTTCACGTTAGCGGCATGGGCTTGGTGGACCGGCTGCTGGGACTGGGCTTTGGCAGCTTGCGGGCGCTGCTGATACTGTTATCGGCGACGCTTGTATTGCGTATGACGCCCTTGGCCCGCAGCGATTGGTGGCTGCAGGCCTATAGTCCGCACATTGCACAATCGGTGCTGTCCGGACTCAAACCCTGGTTACCTCAGGCCTTAAGTCCCTATTTACCTTGAGCGAGCAAACCTAGCATGTGTGGAATCGTAGGCGTTGTCAGCAACGGACCAGTCAACCAACTCATTTATGACGCTTTGCTGTTGTTGCAGCACCGCGGCCAAGATGCAGCGGGCATCGTGACGCAACAGGAAAACAAGTTTTTCATGCACAAGGCCAAAGGCATGGTCAAAGACGTGTTCCGCACCCGCAATATGCGCGCGCTGCCGGGTAACTGCGGTCTGGGTCAGGTGCGTTACCCGACAGCGGGTAATGCCTTCAGCGAAGAAGAGGCGCAACCTTTTTACGTGAACGCACCCTTTGGCATCGTGCTGGTGCACAACGGCAACCTGACCAATGCGCAAGCCCTCAAACACGAGTTGTTTACCGTGGACCACCGGCATATCAATACCGAGAGTGACTCTGAAGTGTTGCTCAATGTACTGGCCCATGAAATCGAGCGCACCACGCGCGGCATGCCTTTGCAACCCGCCCATTTGTTTGAAGCGGTGCGCAATGTGCACCGGCGCGTGAAGGGTTCTTACGCGGTCATCGCGCTGATTGCCGGGCATGGCGTATTGGCCTTTCGCGACCCGTTTGGTATCCGCCCCTTGTGCATAGGGCGCGGCCCAGAGCAAATTGTGCTGGCTAGCGAATCGGTGGCATTGGAAGGCACGATGCACCAGGTCGAGCGCGATGTGGCGCCGGGCGAAGCCGTGTTTATCGACCTCCAAGGCAAGATGCTGGCGCAGCAGTGTGCCGATGCGCCGGTGCTCAACCCCTGCATATTTGAGTTTGTGTATTTGGCGCGGCCCGATTCGGTGATGGACGGAATTTCGGTGTACCAGGCGCGCTTGAACCTGGGTCAAACCCTGGCCAAGCGTGTGGTATCCACCGTGCCGCCTAGCGAGATTGATGTGGTCATTCCCATCCCCGAATCTAGCCGCCCCAGCGCTGCGCAGCTGGCGCAATTGCTGGGTCTGCCTTATCGCGAAGGCTTTGTGAAAAACCGCTACGTGGGCCGCACCTTCATCATGCCCGGCCAGGCGGTGCGTAAAAAATCAGTACGCCAAAAGCTCAATGCGATTGCCAGCGAATTCAAAGGGCGCAACGTGTTGCTGGTGGACGACTCCATCGTGCGCGGCACCACCAGCCAAGAGATTGTGCAAATGGCGCGTGATGCCGGTGCGCGCAAGGTTTATCTGGCCAGTGCGGCGCCGCCGGTGCGCTTCCCTAATGTGTATGGCATCGATATGCCCACCAGCTCTGAACTGGTGGCCTACAACCGCTCGGTCGAAGAAGTGCGCGCCATCATCGGTTGCGATGCCTTGATTTACCAGGACGTCGATGCCATGAAAACCGCCATCGGTTCGCTCAATACCGCCATCAAAGGTTTTGATGCCTCGTGCTTTGACGGCGTGTACGTCACCGGCGATGTCGGCCTTGCGGATATCGCGCGCCTGAGCGCGGCGCGCGTCAGCGGCCAGGAAGACGAGCAGGACGTCTCGCGCCTGGCCTTGCCCAACCCGGTATAGACAGAGCCCCGATTTATCTTCTAGAGATCCCATGCCAAGCCATCCATTACCCCCCGGATTGCATCCTGACACCCTGGCCCAGCGCGTAGCCATGGAGCGCAGCCAGTACGGCGAAAATTCCGAAGCGCTGTACCTGAGCAGCGGCTATGTGCAGCCCTCGGCCGAGGTCTCGGCGCGCCGTTTCGGCGGCGAAGACGAGGGCTTCACCTATGGCCGTTCAGGCAACCCTACGGTTAGTAGCTTTGAAATGCGCCTGGCTGCCATGGAAGGCAGCGAGGCGGCCCTGGCTACGTCTTCGGGCATGTCGGCGGTCATGTTGATGCTCTTTAGCCTGCTCAAGGCGGGTGACCATGTGCTGTATTCCCAGTCCATGTTCGGCTCCACCATTAAGCTGATTGGCTCAGAGTTTGCCCGCTTTGGCGTGGAGTCCAGCATCGTGTCGCAAACCGACCTTGCCGCATGGAAAGCCGCTATCCGCCCCAATACCAAGCTCCTGTTCGCCGAGACACCGACCAACCCTTTGACCGAGGTATGCGACATACAAGCCTTGGCAGACCTGGCCCACAACGCAGGCGCTTTGTTGGCAGTAGACAATTGCTTTGCCACACCGGTATTGCAGCGCCCCATGGACATGGGTAGCGACATCGTGATGCACTCGGGCACCAAGTATTTGGACGGGCAGGGCCGCGTCATGGCCGGGGCGCTGTGCGCAAGCGATGCCTTGATTAACGGCAAGTGCCTGCCGGTCATGAAAAACAGTGGCATGGTGCTCTCGCCTTTTAACGCCTGGGTAGTGCTCAAAGGGCTGGAAACCTTGGACATTCGTATGCGCGCCCAAAGCGCCCGCGCCCATGCCCTGGCGCTGTGGCTGGAGCAACAGCCCTTGGTGCAGCGCGTTTACTACCCGGGCTTGCCCAGCCACCCACAGCATGGTTTGGCTATGCAGCAGATGTC
>JAEMRG010000014.1:0-1579 GCA_016463455.1 Rhodoferax sp. | reverse complement strand
CATGTGGGTGATATGCAGGACGACTTGCTGCGCGGCCTGGACACACTTTGACTCTGAACCTGAATGACTAAAACACGTACCCGCTTTGCGCCTTCGCCCACTGGTTTTATCCACCTGGGCAATATCCGCTCGGCTTTGTACCCATGGGCCTTTGCGCGCGCCACCGGTGGCGACTTTATTTTGCGCATCGAAGACACCGACGAAGACCGCAGCACCCAGGCCGCTGTCGATGTCATTTTGGAAGGCATGCGCTGGCTGGGTCTGGAGCCTGATGAAGGGCCCTTCTACCAAATGCAGCGCATGGCGCGCTACAAAGACGTTCTGTTGCAATTGCAAGCAGACGGCTGGGTGTATCCCTGTTACGTGAGCGTTGCCGAACTCGACGCCTTACGCGAGCGCCAAATGGCGGCCAAAGAAAAGCCCCGCTACGACGGCACCTGGCGGCCTGAGCCGGGCAAAGTGCTGCCCCCTGTCCCCGCAGGCGTAGTGCCCGTATTGCGCTTTAAAAACCCGCAAAGCGGCAGTGTGGTGTGGGAGGATAAGGTCAAAGGCCGCATCGAAATCAGCAATACCGAATTGGACGATTTGGTGATCGCGCGCCCCGCGCCAGCCGGAGAAGCTGTTGGTACCCCAACCTACAATTTTTGCGTCGTGGTGGACGACATAGATATGGCGATTAGCCATGTCATTCGTGGTGATGACCATGTGAACAACACACCGCGCCAAATCAATATTTTCATGGCTTTGGGCAAAGAGCCACCTATCTATGCGCATTTGCCTACGGTGCTCAATGAGCAGGGCGAGAAACTGAGTAAGCGCAATGGCGCCAAGGCCGTCACCCAATACGCCGCCGAAGGCTACTTGCCCGATGCCATGGTCAATTACCTTGCGCGCCTGGGTTGGAGCCATGGTGATGAAGAAATTTTTAGCCGCGAACAATTTGTCGCCTGGTTCAATCTGGACCACTTGGGTCGCAGTGCGGCGCAGTTTGACGAAGCCAAGTTGCGCTGGGTGAATGCGCAGCATATGAAAGCCATGGACGGTGAGGCATTGGCGCCATTGGTGAATCGGCATTTGCAGGACCGCGGACTTGTAACTGATGAGCGCTTGGCGCGCTTGTGTGATTTGTTCAAAGATCGCTGCGATACCACCTTGGTATTGGCCGATTGGGTAGGGCGCCTTTACGCCGATGTACAGGCCAGTGCTGAAGACTTAGCCCAGCATGTGACCGATGCGGTACGTCCAGCTTTGGGCTTGTTGCGCGCCCAGTTGGCACACTGTGACTGGGACAAAGCGGGCATTAGCGCTGCGATTAAAGAGGTATTGGCGCAAGCGGGCCTCAAGATGCCGCAACTGGCCATGCCTGTTCGCGTGCTGGTGATGGGCACACCGCAAACCCCGGCGCTCGATGCGGTGCTGGCGCTTTGCGACCGTCAAAAAGTTCTGGACCGCTTGGGAGCTGCCTGAATTTATTGGCTATAATCGAGGGCTTGGAAATTGAAGGCCCTGCTCGCGGGGCCTTGCGGTTTGGGGGTATAGCTCAGCTGGGAGAGCGCTTGCATGGCATGCAAGAGGTCAG
>JAEMRG010000194.1 GCA_016463455.1 Rhodoferax sp. | reverse complement strand
AAAAGCCCGCGCTTTGGGTGCCAAAGTGCATACCGCCAGCCCGGTACAAGGCTGGCAAACCATCAAGGGCATACACCATTTGCAAACCCCCGGCGGCGTGGTGCGCGCCAAGCGCGTGGTGGTCTGTACCGGTGGCTACACCGGCCAGGACATGACGCCGATTTTGAAAAACAAATTACTACCGATTTTGTCCAACTCGGTGGTGACACGGCCTTTGACGGATGCCGAACTGAACGCCACGAATTTCAAGTCGCAAACTTTTTTGACCGACACGCGCACCCTGCGTTTTTACTACCGCCTACTGCCAGACAATCGCCTGCAACTGGGCAGCCGCAGCGCCATCAGCGGCGCGGACGCCGAGCGCCCTATCCACCTGAAACTGCTGACCGACGCGATTGCACGCAAGTTTCCCCCGCTGGCGGGCATTCAAATCGACTACTCCTGGTGGGGCTGGGTGGACGTGAGCCACGACATGATGCCGCGCCTGACCCGCCCAGACCCGACGCAAACCGTGTGGCATGCGCTGGGCTATGGCGGCAACGGCGTGTCTTTCTCGACCTGGGCGGGCAAGCGCATTGCCCAGCGGGTGGCAGGCAAAGACCAAGGGCAGGCGGTGTTCCAACTTCCGATATACAGTTCGCCTCTGGAATATCCGAATTTCTTCAAGCTGTTCCGCTCCGAAGCCCTGGCGCCGTTTCGGCGTTTGGGCCAGCACTTTCTGTACAAGTGGTACTGGATGCAAGACGAGCTTTAAAACAGGGATCACATGGTCACAATTCTCGATGGCGGCATGGGCCGTGAACTTAAGCGCATAGGCGCCCCTTTTCAGCAACCCGAATGGTCGGCACTGGCGCTGATGAAAGGGCCGGAGTTTGTGCGCCAGGCGCACGATGCTTTTGCCCACAGCGGCGCGCAGGTGCTTACGACCAATAGCTATGCGGTGGTGCCCTTTCATATCGGCCAGGAGCGCTTTGACGCGCAAGGTGTGGCCCTGGCCCGCTTGTCCGCCGAACTGGCCCGCGCCAGTGCCGATGCAGCCGGGCACCCAGTGCTGGTAGCCGGTTCGTTGCCGCCAGCCCTGGGTTCTTACCGGCCCGACTTGTTTGTCCACGCGCAATCGGTAGCGATACACCGCAAACTGATTGAAGGCATGGACGCGCTGGTCGATGTGTGGCTGGCCGAGACGCAAAGCTCGATAGCCGAGATCCGCGCAGCGCACGAGGCGCTGGGCGGCAACACCAAGCCCTTGTGGATTTCCTTCACGCTGGACGACGAGCCCGAGGGCGATGCCGTCACGCTGCGATCGGGCGAAGCGGTTGATGTGGCAGTGCGCGAAGCGCTGGCCTTGGGCGCCAAAGCCGTACTGTTTAATTGCAGCCAACCCGAAGTGATGGAAGCCGCCGTTGTGGCAGCGCGCAAAGTGATTGGCGACACGGGCGTGGACATCGGCGTCTATGCCAATGCCTTTCCGCCACAGTCCAAAAAAGCCACAGCCAATGCAGTCATTTTGGACATCCGCGCCGACCTGGACCCGCTGTCTTACACCGGTTGGGCGCAACGCTGGGTGGACCAGGGCGCCACCATGGTGGGTGGGTGCTGCGGCATTTCACCCGAACATATTGCCGAGCTGTCACGCACTTTTTCTTAAAGCGAACGCCGCATGCGTATCTGGCAAAAACCTATCAGCGTTGAGTTGTTGACCGCCAACACCCGCAAGGGCGCGGACGAGCGCCTGGGTATTGAGTTTGTGGAAGTGGGCGATGATTACATCGTGGGCCGCGTGCCGGTGGATGAGCGTACGCGCCAGCCTTATGGCCTGTTGCACGGCGGCGTATCCGTGGTACTGGCCGAAACCCTGGGCTCCTGTGGTGCGGCTTTTTCCTGCCCGCCGGGTTACCGCGCAGTCGGCCTGGACATCAATGCCAACCATTTGCGCGGCGTGTCCTCCGGCTGGGTCACCGGCACCGCGCGCTCCGTGCATCGCGGGCGCACTACGCATGTGTGGCAAATTGAGTTGCGTGATGAGGCAGGGAATATGACTTGCATCTCGCGCATCACCATGGCGATATTGGCGCCTGCGGTTTGAGTGGCTTGCTTGCGGTGCTGGGACTTTGACTGTGCAGACGGATGTCGCAGCGAAGGCCGTCGAGTGGGCATTTCAGGGAAACCTTGGCCCCAGCCATGAGTCGCAGATGCTTGGCAGGCTTGGACTCAGCCTATTTGAGTCGTTTCTGAAAAAAATCGACCATTTCTAATAGGGCCAGTTCTGCCTCTTTGGCCGAGTAACGCATGGTGACCATAGCGCCGGTTTGCGCCTTGGCAAATGGACTGAATGCGGGCGGTGGCGGGTTAGGCCAATCAAACGCATGCGTGGCACCCTCCAGCATGCGCACCGTCAATTCGCTGGCAATTTCAGGAAACTCTTCGCGCATGCGCAAACAATCGGTCTTTGGATCGAAATCAAAGTCGTCGTTTGTTCCCGATAGGATGTGAATAGGTTTACCAGTGGCGCCCCAGTTTTGTGGGCGTCCAGGATTAATCCAAGAGCGGATTCGCTGCTGATCGTCTAGGATGTTGGCACAGCCGGGATATAGCGCAAAGTGAGCGGCATACACTAATTCGCGAGGTAATATTAAATTGTCACGCGCCAGGCGAGCAGGCCTAACACCCATGCCCGCCATGATCGCTATAGCACCACCGCTGGAGAATCCTGCAACACCAATCTGGTTTGGTTTGATCCTGGCGTCTTTGGTAAGAAAAACAAGCGCTCCCCAGGCGTCTTGAAGTCGGTCGCATAAGACGGGTGCATTTCGATCGCTGCCATTACGTGCGCCGCGAGGCGCAAAGGAGTCAACTTCTAAGGTAGCAATACCGGCCGCATTTAGCGCCTGAGCATAAAAATCGCCAAGGCCTATGACCCCTGCATTGCTGTGAAGTAAAACTACCGCTGGCACTGCCGCTGTGGCCTGGGACGGCAGGCGGAGTACTCCCGACACGCTGCTGACCTCTTTGACTCGTTCATTGCATTTTGCGCCAACCACCGGTACTTCCACTTTAGTGCTGGTCACTTCACTGATAGAAGAGGTGACCGCACTCAGTAAAGCAAGGGACACCAAAAAGGCTCTAGCTTTTTGAAAATTGAATGTTACAGGAGTGAAATTGGTGTTCATTAAATAATGATACGGCAAGCTTTTAAGCTTAGGCCAGCCAAGCGCCACGGACATCGGAACAACCAGGAATGATCGCCTGGGCGCACCGCAGCCCAGCACAAATTTTCAGCAACTAGTCTGCTGCTTGATGTATGCTGCTTGAATGTATGCTACTTGAATTGTAGCTAGACGCACTACACACTAAAATGCTGCCATGATTAAAAGTTTCCGACACAAAGGATTGGAGCGCTTATTCAGGGAAGGCAGCAAGGCCGGCATTCAAGCGGCCCACGCAAACAGGTTGCGATTGCAACTTGCTGCGCTGGACCAGGCAGTGGGTCCACTAGATATGTCTGCGCCGGCTTGGAAGCTATACCAACTCAAAGGCGACTTGCATGCACATTGGGCAGTTACGGTCAATGGAAATTGGCGTATGGTATTTTTGTTTGAAGGTACGGACGCCGTCTTGGTGGACTACCTTGACTACCACTGAGGTGAAACGATGACTCGAATGCACAATCCGCCGCACCCGGGCGAAGTCCTGCGGGAATATTTAGGTGAAACGACTGTCACCGCTGCTGCTATCAAATTGGGTGTCAACCGTGTGACGCTGAACCGCATAGTGACAGGTGCGTCCGGCATTTCCGCTGATATGGCCTACCGCCTGGCAGCTGCATTTGGTACCTCTGCCGAATTGTGGGCTGGTATGCAGCTCCAGTATGACTTGTATCAGGCGGGGAAAATCAAGCGCCCGCGTATCGAAAGACTGGCGGCATAACGGAGTGCGCCAATAGTTTGTGCTTGGCCAGCAACTATCGAACTACTTCAGTGAGCAAGCAATTTGGAAAGCCTAAGACTCAAAGCACCAGATCGGGTAAGGTCAGGTAGCAGCTAGTTCAAAAGCATGTTTTATACGCCCTGATCGGCCCGCGCCAAGCGCTCACTCTTCCAATACACATCGTCCCCCACCGTCCCATCGGTACGGTAGCGGTTGAGCACGCGGGCCAGCACAAACATCAGGTCGGACAAGCGGTTGAGGTACTGGCGCG